>DATLUU010000327.1:0-4930 GCA_035577885.1 Verrucomicrobiia bacterium | reverse complement strand
CGCCCGGTCGGCCCGGAACGCGAACACCAGGCGGCCGGGGTCGAACGGCACCACCGCCTCGTTGAACCGGCTGAAGCCCGATGCGGTCGTGGCGCCCTTCCGGCCCACGACACCCAGCACCCAACTCTGCTCGTTGGGCGTCGGCGACCAGCGCATCGCGATCGCCGAAAGCTCGTGGTCCGAGAGGCCGTTGAGATAGACCCAGGCTTCGACCGTGAACGCGCGCGGCGACTCCATCACCGGGTTGTACGGCACCACGACGAACGCCTGCACGGTGCCAGCGAACGAGCGCGCGCTGTTGAATCGTCCGAACTCGACACGTGCGTCCGGCCCCGCGACACCATGCAGGCGGAACCGCCCGGCATCGTGCACGCCCGGGCCGCTGCGCTCGTCGAAGTGCCAGAGGCCCACCGTGACCGAGTCGGCACTCGATGGCCCGGGCCCCGGTCGCGGCGGCTCGGCGGCGTACCCGGCGCACGCGGTCAGCGCCAGCGACGCCGGCAGCGCGGCGCGTGCGAGCGCGACCCATCCGCGCCGCATGCGGCCCCGGCTAGCGCGCATCCGTGCTCTCGAACGATCTCCGCGCCACGTTCGAGATGCGCAGCTCGTCGACGAAGCCGTTCAGGGCGTACCACGGGAGCGGCGAGTTCGTGAGGTCCTGCTTCAGCTCCCCGCTCGCGTCGGTGAGGTGGCGCGGGTCGAGCGCGTTGCCGATCACGAGCGGCGCCTCCGAGCGCTTGATGCCGGTGGCAACGGCGAACTGCACGTCGAGCCGGCCGTCGATGAAGAGCTTCACGATCTCCCCGTCCACGGTGGCGGCCACGTGCACCCAGCGATTCATGGGCAGCGCCGCGCTGGAGGAGAACCGCTGCAGGGCGTTCGCGGTCTCGGGCCGGAACGCGAACACGAGCCGGCCGGTGAAGGATGCACCCACCACATCGCTGAACCAGCCGGGACTCGGCGAGGAGGTGGCGACCAGGTTCCTGCCCGTCACGCCCAGCACCCAGCTCTGCTCGCTGAGGTCCGGCGACCAGCGCATGGCGATGGCCGAGAGCTCGTACGTGGAGATGTCGTTCAGGTAGATCCACGCCTCCACCGTGAACCCGCGCGGCGACTCCATCACCGGGTTGTAGGGCACGACGACGAACGACTGCACCGTGGCGGTGAACGAGCGCGCGCTCTTGTAGCGACCGAACTCGATGCGGGAGTCGGGGCCGGCCACGCCCGTCATCCGGAACGGCCCCGAATCCAGGACCCGCGGCCCGCTGCGGTCGTCGAAGTGCCAGAGGCCCACCGTGACCGAGTCGGCGAGCGGCTGCTCGGCCGGGAGCCGCGGCGGCTCGGGCGCGAAGCCGTCCTTCGACGAGGCGCCGTGGTGCGCGCAGCCGAGCACCAGCAGCAACGCGCAGGCGAGCCCGACGCGCCGCCTCACGGCGTGCCGCCCATGTTCTTGAGTGCCTCGCGTGCCTGCGCCTGGTGCACCTGGTCCCTCACGGCCCCGAACGTGTAGATCATGCGCTGCAGCGTGATCGGGTCGCTGGTGTCCTCGATCACCGGCGCCCAGTAGCGCGCCGCGGTCTCGTCGTCGCCCTTCATCACCGCCACCCAGCCGCGCCCCACGCTGACGTCGGGCGTGCCGGGATGCAGCCGATCGTAGCGGTCATAGTACGCGAGCGCGCCGTCAGGGTCTTTCAACTGCAGTCGGTTCTCGGCGGCGAGCATGAGCACATCCAGGTCCTGTGGCGCGAGCGCCAGCAACTGGTCGATGTACACCTGCGCCTGCTCGTGGTTCCGGTGGGAGAACTCGTGCATGGCGAGGAACACGCGCGCCCGGACGTCCTTCTCGTCCACCTGCACCCGCGCCCGCGCGCGGTGGAGCGCCACCAGCGTGTCGAGCCCGATCCAGTCCGGCTCGCGCCCGAAATCGGGGCCGATCTGGTAGACGAGCGCGGGCCAGTGCTCGGTGGCGGCGACCAGCGTGAGCCCCGGTGCGTGGCTCGTGGAGTCGAGCAGCCACTCGAACTTGGGCCGCATCTCCGCCTCGGGCCAGGAGAAGTAGAGCCAGCGTGCTCCCGTGCGCCGCGCGGCGGCGCCCCAGGCCGAGAGCGTGTCGGTCAAGGGCAGCGTGAGCGGCGTCATGCCGGCGTACCAGGCGAAGTGCGGCTTCCTCGCCAGCACCTTGTCACCGGGATGCACGTACGGGCGGATCGCTTCGCCCGCCGTGCGCGCCTCCACCGGGAGCTGGTAGAGCACGCGCTGGGCGAACACCCGGGTGACACCGATCGCGGGCACCAGCACCAGCGGCAGGAGCAGGAGCTTCAACCACACGCCGGCGGCCGAGAGCGCGAACCGCGGCGAGCCGAACGCCACGGCCGCGAGCACGCACCACAGCGGCAGCACCGCGAGCGAGTAGCGCTCGGAGTGGAACGCGGGCACGAGCGTCAAGAAGAAGAGCGCCATCGCCACGAGCAGCGGCAGGAGCTTCCCGAGCAGGCCGTCCTTCCACGCGCACCACGCGCCGAACGCCGCGGCTGATGCGAGCGGGATGCCGGCGAGCTTCAACGCGTCGAGCCGCAGGTGGTCGAAGAGGTTGAACCCCACCCGCGAGATCACCGCCACGGGATCGCGCGCGAGCACCGACCACGGCGTCGGGAACTGTCCCTCCATGTCGCGCTCGTAGACGTCCCAGACGATGCCGTGCGGACGCGCGAACACCTCGTAGGCGATGTTGTGGTGGAGCTGGAACCGCATCGCGCCGCCGTGCGAGACGGAGAACACCACCCACGGCAGGACCGGTGCCAGGAACCCTGCGGCAAAGGCGAGCGAGGCGCGCGCCCGGCCGCCCTTCGCCACGCCGTTCCAGCCGAGGCCGATCGCCAGCAGTCCCGCGGGCAGCAGCGCGATGCTGTTGTAGCGCGTGAGGAACGCGCACGCGGCGAGCGCGCCTGCGGCGAACATCCGACGCGGGCTGACGGCCGTCCCTTGAGCCGCCCCGAGCAGCGCCCATAGCGCCGCCGCCTGGAACGCGAACGCCGGCGCGTCGGTGGTGACCGACCAGCCGTAGCGGAAGCACTGGGCGTTCGTGGCCATGAACGCGACCGCGAGCAGCGCCACCGCTGGCCCCGTGCGCCGCGCGATCAGCGACCACCAGAAGAGGAGCGCCGCGGTCATGGCGAACGCCGCGATCAGCCCCGCGGCGAGGAACAGGTCGTGGACGACGAAACCCAACCCGGCGAGCAGTACCTCGAACATCGGGCCGACGACGCCGTAGCGGGACGGGATCAGGTGGCCGTGCTGGATGAGCCGCGCGCCGGGTCCGTACGAGCCGTAGAAGTCGGTCTCGGTGAACACGTCGCCGACGCGGTGCGGGCCGAACGTGAGCCAGAGCAGTGTCGCCGCGTAGGCGGCGACGACGGCGAGCGCGACCCAGTTGAGCGCCGGCCAGGCGGCCGGCGCGCCGCCGTCCAGCGCGAACGACAGCCGTCGGGCAGAGGCGGGCGCGGAACTCGGGACCGGGGACCCATGCGAAGCACGAGTAGGGCGGTTCCGGCGGGCGGTGCGGCTCACGCGGGGCGCTGCCTCGGGAGGGGACGGCTGGGCATGGGCGAAGATTCTAGCGAATCCGCGCGGCGGTGCCGGGCACTCCTCCCGCCCAGAAACGGAACGGCGGCGGGACTGGAGATCCCGCCGCCTCACGCCGGAGGAGAGAGAGAGACCCGGCACGTCCATCCGCGGATGACGCCCGTGGGGAGTTGGCGCCAACCACTTCTATGGCGCTGCAGAGTCACCGCACGACCTGCAGCTTCATCACGCACCCCATCGACCCATGCGGAGAGACACGGATCGCCGTGCTAGCATTGCAAGCTGCGGGCCACGTCTCGGTGTGACTTGCGAACGCGCTGCGCGCCTTCCGGATATGGCGTTACGACACGGTTCGTGGCCGGGCCTCGCCCTTCATGGGTCCGTGGAAAGCGTCGCCGCCACCGACAGTCGATGGCGGGGTTCGCGAGCGCGAGGAGCGGTTGATGAGCGGTCCCGAAGACCCGACCGTGGGGCTCTGCGCGCGCTGCCGGCACGCGCGGCGCGTGGCGACGCCCCGGAGCCTGTTCTGGCTCTGCGCGCGCTCGCGGGACGATGCGAATTACGCCCGCTATCCCCGGCTCCCGATGCTGACCTGCCCTGGGTTCGAGCCGGGAGAGCCCGAAGGGCCCGAACCCGATGACGGTGACCGCCAGCGGAAGAAGTGACGGCCCGGCTTACGGCAATACCACGAGCCGTGCCACCCGCTGCATGCCCGGAGTCTTGAAGCTGGCGAAATAAAGACCAGCCGGGAGCGTCCTGCCGTTCCGCGCCACGACCCAGTCCACACGGTGCCGGCCCGCGGGCCAGGGGCCGTCCGCGAGGGTCTCGATGCGGCGGCCGCCGGCGTCGTAGATCGCCAGCGATACGTTTGCGGCCTGGGGCAGGTCGAACGCGAACGCCGTCGAGCGATGGAGCGGGTTCGGCGCCGGGGGCGCGAAACGGAGCACGGTCGGCGTGCCGCCCACGTCGCCATTGCCGCGGATCGTGGCGGTGATGTTCACGCGCAGCGTGTCGTAGGCGAGCGCGCCCGGCAGCGGCTCGTCGGCGGGCGCGAGCCGGAGTTGGGCTGCGAAAGGCGAGTCCGGGGGCATGTCGGGTGCCCCGGTGGCGTCGAACGTGATCGCGTACGTGGCCGCGTTCGTGATGGGCGTGGCTGGCGGCCCCTGGAACGAGAAGCCGGGGTTGCTGCTCATCGTCGCGGCATCGGGAAGGAACACCACGTGCTCCTGGACCATGAACTCGTTGGTGCGCACCAGCCGCGCCTGGAGCGGCGAGTAGCCGAGGTTGAAGAGCCGGAGCGATTTCTCGGTGACGCTGCCCCGGTCGACGGTGCCGAAGTCGAGCGAGG
>DATLUU010000326.1:0-7870 GCA_035577885.1 Verrucomicrobiia bacterium | reverse complement strand
CGCGTGAGCCGCGCCCTGCGGAGCTCCAAGCCGACGTCCGCCGCGGACTGGTAGCGCGCGCGCGGATCCTTCTCCAGGCAGCGACCGATGATGCGCTCCAGGTCGTCGGGCACATCGGCGCGCGTGCTCGCAAGCGGCGGTGGCGCGTCGCGGAGGATGGCGCTGCTCACGACGCCCAGCGTCGCGCCTGTGAATGGCCGCCGCCCGGTAAAGAGCTCGTAGAGGATGATGCCGAGCGCGAACAGGTCCGTGCGCGCGTCCAGCGGCTCGCCCCGGAGCTGTTCGGGGGCCATGTACGGCACGGTGCCCGCGACCTGGCCCTCGCGCGAGAGCGGCGCGGTCATGGTCGTGGCTTCGACGCTCATCGCGCCGTCGCCGAGCTTCGCGAGTCCGAAATCGAGCACCTTCAACCGGCCGTCCCTCGTGAGCATGACGTTCGCGGGCTTCAGGTCGCGGTGCACGACGCCCTTCGCGTGTGCCGCGGCGAGCGCGTCCGCGAGACCGAGCCCCAACTCGACCACGCGCGCGGCCGCGAGGCCGCCGGGCGCAACGTGCCGATCGAGCGTCTCGCCCTCGACCAGCTCCATGGTCAGGAAGCGCACCCCGTCCACGTCCTCGAGGGTGAACAGGGTGACGATGTTGGGATGGCTCAGGCCCGCCACCGTTCGCGCCTCGTGCTCGAGTCGCGCCAGCCGCCCGGGTTCGGCGGCGACGTCCGCGGGCAGGACCTTGAGCGCCACCTCGCGCCCGAGGCGGAGATCCCGGGCGCGGTAGACCTCGCCCATACCGCCCGCGCCGAGCGCGGCGACGATCTCGTAGCCGCCGAGTCGGGTGCCGGATGTGAATGGCATCGGGCGACTCTACAGCATCGCCCCGACAGGTCAGGTCCGGGAGTCCCCGCGGGCATGCGGCGTGCCGACGTTCCCGCGCGCCAGCTCGCCGGCGAGCAGCATCTCCCGGAGCCGGTGGCGGTGGTCGCGCTGCAGCAGCACCGGGTAGAGGTTCATCGGCAGGTCGAGCAGGACGAGCCAGGCGGCGCGCTGCGGCGCGCCGCGCAACAACGAGATCGACGCCAGCAGCAGCACGATCAGGAACGCGATCGCGTGCCCACCCTCGGCGGCGCGCGTCTCGCGCTCGATGCGCTCGGGATCGCCGCTGTGCCATGCCGCCGGGAGCGCGCGGTTGGGAAGCGAGAGCGGACCGCGGCGGACGAGCGCACGGAACAGCGGCACGCCGAGCCAGTGGAACACGCGGCCGCTCCGCTCCCACGCCCGCAGCGCGTAGTACTCGTCGAACGGCGGCAGCCCGCGGAGGGGCAGCACGAACGCCGCCCAGGTGACGACGACGAGGTTCACGAGCGCGGCGTGCACGAACGGCCCGAACCAGGTGGACAGGCCGAGGAGCACGAGCAGTGCGACCATCATCAGGCTCGCGGCGGCGAAGACGAGCGCTCGCATGGCGGCCCCATCATGGGCCGTTCAGACGCGCTGGTCGAGGGCCTCGAACACGGCGGCGATGTGGCGCTGGATGCGCTCGGGCTCGAGCAGCGTCAGGTGGTGCACGGGCTCGATCACGAACGAATCCGAGTCGAAGTCGTCGCCCAGCACGTTGTCGTCGAGGTGCCGCGCCAGCAGCCCCTCCGCCGAGCCGGATTCCTCGGCTCCGAACACCAGGCGCACCACGGGGATCCTCTTGCGCGCCGCGCGGTACCAGTCCGCCAGGGGATCGCCGGGCTTCTGGAACGGCTCCATGATCTCTCGCGCGTAGCGCTTCAAGGTCTCGAGGTTCACGCCGAGCCGGATCAGCGACTGCGACAGGTAGCTCTGGATCACGAGCCACGACTCGAGCGACTGCACGTCCGCCGCCAGCGCCTTGAGCGTCGCCAGCGTGCCCGCCGGGTTCGAGGCGTCCATGTTCGCGTACACCCGGGTCGCGAAGCAGGTCTCGAGGCTCACGTTGGGCGCCAGCGCCACCATCCCGGCGATGTCGATCCCGGCGCCGCCCTCATCGTGCACCATGCGCAGGAACTGATCCGATCCCGCCGAGTGGCCCACGAGCACCGTCTGTCGCGGCCGGGCCTCCGCGATCAGCTCGCGGAGCAGGATGCGCAGCACGCGCGAATGATCGTCGATGCTGAGGATGGGACGGTACGCCTCGGCACGCCCGAAGCCCGCGAGTGTCAACGCCACGACCCGATAGCGCGACGTCCGCGTCACCGTCTCGAAGCGGGCGTCGTCGGCGCCGACGCCGTGGAGCAGCACCACCAGCCGGTCGGAGGCGACCTGGTTGTCCATGTACGCGAGGCGATAGCCGACGAGGCGGGGATTCTTGGTGGCGAGCTGCCGCACGTGCGTGGTGGTGAGCACCAGCTGGCGCTCGATCGGGACGCCGGTGGTCACGCGCACGGCGCCGGCCCCGTCGGCCAGTCGCCACCGCAGCGCCAGCGCGAGGTCGTGCGCGCTCTGCCAGCGCTGGTCCGGGTCCTTGGCGAGGCAGGCGCGCACGGCGAGGTCGAGGTTCGCCGGCGTCATGGTCGCGATCTCGCCCAGCGGCCTCGGCTCCTCCTTCATGATCGCGGAGATGAGCGAGGCCTGGCTCGGACCGTCGAACGCCCGGCGTCCCGTGGCCATCTCGTAGAGCACGCAGCCCAGCGCCCAGAGGTCGGAGCGCTCGTCGGCGTCGTGACCCTCCAGCTGCTCGGGCGCCATGTACTGGAACGTGCCGATCAGCGATCCCTCGGTGGTGAGCGCGCCGGCGACCGTGGCCGCGTGCGTGAGCGCATGTCCCGGCGAGGAGCCCGCGCGCATCGGGCCGCCGGCCCGCGCGAGACCGAAGTCCATGAGCTTGGCACCCGAGCGCGACAGCATGACGTTCGAAGGCTTGAGGTCGCGGTGCACCACGCCCGCGCGGTGCGCGGCATCGAGCGCGTCGGCGATCTGGGCGCCGATCCGCAGCACGTCGGCCGTGGGCAGCGGCCCGCGGAGGATGCGCTCGGCGAGCGATTCGCCATCGACCAACTCCATCACCAGGTAGTCGGTCGAGCCCTCGCGGCCGATGTCGTAGAGGGCGCCGATGTTGGGATGGCTCAAGCCGGAGACGAGCCGCGCCTCGCGCTCGAAGCGCGCGCGCGCACCGTCGCTCGAGGTGAGGTGCTGGGGCAACACTTTGACCGCGACGTCACGGCCGAGCCGGGTATCCCGGGCGCGGTAGACCTCCCCCATCCCGCCGGCGCCGAGGGCGGAAACGATCTCGTGGGGGCCGAGGCGGCTCCCGGCATGGAGTGGCATCCCATGAATTTAGCGCAACCGCGGCGACGTCCGCTCGGTCTTTCGTCAGGCGAGAATACGAACTCAGGCGCGTGACCGTTCTTCGCACCCAGGTCGCGGCTCGTCCCCCGCGCGTCTAATGAACCACGGCGAACCTCGTCGCGCCCGTGCGCTCCCCCTGCCGCAGCCGAGCCCAGTAGAGCCCGCCCGGCAAGCTCGTGGTGTCGAGCACCAGCGACTGCGGGCCGCTCTCAGGTCGGGCTTCGAGCCGCGCGACCACCCGGCCGGCGACATCCACCAGTTCCACCGTCGCCGGGCCCGGCTCGGCGAGCGTGAACGACAGACGCGTCGAGCCGCGCGCGGGAACGGGTGCCAGCGCCACCGCGAGCGAGCCTGCGCGTGGCGATGGCGGCACCGCGAGCATCGGCGGCCCACTGGTCTCCAGCCGCGCGGCGTAGATGTCGGGCGCGCCGGAACGCGTGTCAGCCCAGGCGACGAGCGCGTCCGTGGGCGGCAGGGCGATCATCGAGGTCAGGATCTGGGTGCCGGTCGCGTTGCAGACGACCGTGCCGTTCGCAGCCCAGCCGCCGGGAGCGATGGCGCCATTCGCGGTGACCGCGTTCGCGCGCACGTCGTTGGCGCCGCTCGCGCCGCTCGACCACGCGGTGTAGACCAGGTCGCCGGAGCGGACGGCATCGAACGTGGTGAACGAGCCGGCGTTCGAGACCACGACGCCGGCCGGGGTCCAGGGTGGAGGGATGGAGGCGTCGGCGGCGCGACGGCTCAGCACGAGCTGGTCCGGCGAGGCCGCGCGACCGAACAGGTAGATGCCGCCGCTGCCGTCGGGCAGGAGCAGGTCGCACCACGGCGCCGCCGTCGGCTCCGGCCACCCGGACTGCCCACCCGCGAGGAAGTGCTGCATGGAGCGTGACGGGCTCGCGGGCCACGACGCGAACAGTCCGCCGACACCGTCGGCGGCGACGCATGGGACCGGGGCAGCGGATGGAGCGCCGCCGTAGAGCGTCACCGCACCGCTGTCCGGCCCCGTGTGCGTGAACGCCCCGGCCAGGCCGCCTCCGGCCATGTCCCAGAGTGCTCCCGTCAGCGCGCCGCCGCTCGGGTCCGCCGCCAGCGTCACCGCCGCGAAGCCGAGCAATGGATTGCTGGCATCGCCGTGCGACTGCAGCAGGCCAGATGCCGCCCAGCCCGGCGAGAAGCTGCCGGTGCCGGCGACGCGCGTGACGAAGAGCCCTTCGGCGGTGTCGGCGAAGCGATTCCACATCAGATAGGCGCCGCCGGCCTGATCGGTGACGGCGCGCAACACCGAGCCCGAGGGTCCGCCCACCGCGATGGGAATGATCCTGCCGTTCGCGGCGAAGCCGGGCGAGAGCGTGCCGTTCGCGCCCACGTGCTGCATGAACGTGTGCTGCGTTGTCGGATCGAGCCAGAACGCGAGCAGTCCGCCGGCGAGATCGCCGACGATCGAGAACGATGAGGCGTTGCCGCTCGACGTCAGCGCCACGCCGCCGCTCGGCCAGCCCGGCGCGATGGTGCCGTTCGCCAGCACGCGCGTGCCATAGAGATCGATGAGCCCCGGACCGCGGCGCTCGTCGGTCCACAGCATGACCGCGCCGCCTGCGCCGTCGGGCGCACAGCGCGCGTTGCTCTGCGCGCCGGGTGCGACGCAGATCGGGTTGCCGTTCAGTAGCCAGGTCGCCCGCGAGGGTGAGGGCAGCGCGAGGACTGCGGCCGTGGCGTGTGCGAGCACGAGCGTGACACGGGGCGTGGTGCGCATAATGGCCTCCGGAGCCGTGGCGGCCATCTAACGGCATGAACGGAGATTACGTGCTGAAGTTTCTCCAGACCAGAGTAAGTTTCCCATGGGTAGACACGGTCGGGCGGGTCGCCCACGCGTACAGTAAAGACCCTACGCCGGGAAGCGGCGTCACGAGTTCCCCAGCAGCACTCCGGTCGCGAACACCAGCGCGCCGCCCAGACCCACCTGGAGCGCGGCGGACCAGGTGGGCGTCTCCATGTAACGGTGCCGGATCCAGGTGATGGCGATGAGCTCGATCACCACCACGGCGGCGGCGACGAGGGTGGCGAGGCGGAAATCGGGGACGAGGAACGGCACGGTGTGCCCGATGCCGCCGACGGTCGTCATCAAGCCGCAGATGAAGCCGCGCATCCACGGGTGGCCGCGCCCGGTGAGCGTGCCGTCGTCGGAGAGCGCTTCGGCGAAGCCCATGCTGATGCCGGCGCCGAGCGACGCCGCCATGCCGACGACGAAGGCATCGTGGCTGCGCTGGGTCGCGAACGCCGCAGCGAACACGGGCGCGAGCGTCGACACCGAGCCGTCCATGAGCCCGGCGAGCCCGGGCTGCACGACCTGCAGCACGAACAGCCGGCGCCCGGCCTCCCGTTCCTCGCGACGGGCGTCGGTGTGGAGCTTCTCCGCCTCGAGCGCCTCGGCGCGCTGCTCGTGCGTGCGCTCCTCGCCGGCGAGATCGTCGAGCAGCTGGCGCACCGCGGGATCGTGCGCCCGTGCCGCGGCCCGCTCGTAGAACCGGCGACTCTCGATCTCCATCGCACCTGCCTGCCGGCGCACCACCTCGATGCCGAACGGCTGCAGCAGCCAAGCCGGGCGCCGGCGCACGAACCCGCGCACGTCCTCGCGGCGGATGAGCGGGATGTGCTCGCCGAAGCGGTCGCGATAGAGCTGGATCAGCCGCGTGCGGTGGCCGGCCTCCTCCGCGCGCATGCCCTCGAACACGTCCGCGGAGGCGGGGTATGCCGGACGCAACCGTGCGGCGTAGTCCGCGTACGCGCGCTCGTCGTCCTCTTCGAGCGCGATGGCCAGGGCGAGGATCTCCTGCTGCGACAGGCTCTCGAGGTTCCGCATCTGCCCTCCTCGTTCGCTGGATGACGTTGGCGCCGGGCGCGCTCGAGCCTCGGCTCGCGGCCGAGGCCGGTTGCGGCCAGGTCAGCTCGCCGGAGACGCCGCCGGCTCGGACGCGGTGCGGCGACGCGAGAGCCCGATGTAGATCGCGCCCGCGGAGAAGAAGCCCACGAACCAGGCGTAGTCGTAGAGCGGCCGCAGCGCCGGGATCACGAGCCCGCCCCAGGCCAGCGCGCAGCCCACCAGCGTGGCGATCACCGCGGCGGGATTCCAGCCCGCGTAGCGGCCGTTCGGCAGGTAGAGGTCGGCGAGATCGAGCCGGCGTCGCCGCACGATCCAGTAATCGGCGATGAGCACGCCCGCGATCGAGCCCAGCCCTCCCGAGTAACCGACCAGCCAGGCGAAGATGTAACCCTTCGGGTCCGCGAGCAGCCGCCACGGCTGCATGAGGATGCCGATGATGCCGGTGATGAGCCCGCCGGTGCGGAAGCTGATCCAGCGCGGCAGCGCGTTCGCGAAGTCGTTCGCGGGCGAGACCACGTTGGCGGCGATGTTCACCGCCAGCGTCGCCACGACCACGGAGAACATCGCGAACCCGACCACGACCGGGTTCTGGAAGCGGCCCACCAGCTTCACCGGATCCCAGATCGGCTCGCCATAGAGGATCGCGCTGGCGCTGGTGATGAGCACGCCCATGGCGGCGAACGCGAACATCGTCGTCGGCAGCGCCACCGCCTGCCCCACCACCTGCTCGCGCTGGCTCCTGCCGAAGCGCGTGAAGTCGGGCATGTTGAGCGACAGCGTCGCCCAGAAGCCGATCATCGCCGTGAGCGAAGGCCAGAACACGGGCATGAACTCGCGCAGCGTGTTGAACTTCCCGGGCTGCGAGAGCAGCGGTCCGAAGCCGTGCGCCGCGTTCACCGCCCACGCCAGCAGCACCACCGTGACCACGAGCACGTAGGGCGCGGCCCAGTTCTCCACCTTCCGCAGCAGGTCCATGCCGCGATAGATGATCCAGATGTTGAGCGCCCAGAAGAGCAGGAACGACAGCCACTCGGTCGCGGTGTGGCCGCCGAAGCCCGGTCCCAGGAGCCCGCCCCATCCCGGGAACAGGGCGCCGAAGAACGTCTGCAGCGCTTCGCCGCCGATCCACGCCTGGATGCCGAACCAGCCGCAGGCCACGAGCGCGCGCATCAGCGCCGGCAGGTTGGAGCCCGAGGTGCCGTACGCCGCACGCGCGAACACCGGGAACGGGATGCCGTACTTCGTGCCCGGGTGCGAGTTCAAGAGGATGGGCACGAGCACGATCGTGTTGCCGAGGAGGATGGTGACGAGCGCCTGCACCCAGTTCATGCCCTGCGCGAGCAGGCCGGAAGCGAGCATGTACGTGGGGATGCAGTGCGCCATCGAGATCCACAGCGCGGCGTAGTTGTAGGTGGTCCAGCTCCGCTGCGCCACCGGGATCGGGGCGAGATCGTGGTTGTAGAGCGGGCTCTTCTCGAGCGAGGCGGCATCCACGAGCTCGACACGGCCGTCCGGCAACTCTCGCTGGCTCGATCCCATCGCGGCTCCCCCCCAAGGACCTGAACGCTCCCGTACGCGGAAAAGCTACCTCACGGACCGCCAGCGCGCCTCGGCCTGGCTCCGGATCCCGGGCAGGAGCAGCCAGCGGATGGTGACGATGCCGAACCACGCCCAGCGCCAG
>DATLUU010000325.1:0-5727 GCA_035577885.1 Verrucomicrobiia bacterium | reverse complement strand
CTGTTCCTCGGGTCGTTCCGCTCCGTGCTGATCCCGATCGTCGCGATCCCGGTGTCGCTGGTCGGCGCGGTGTTCCTGATGTCGATCGCCGGCTTCACCATCAACCTGCTGACGCTGCTCGCGGTCGTGCTCTCGGTGGGTCTCGTGGTCGACGACGCCATCGTCATGGTGGAGAACGTCGAGCGCCACGTGCACTCGGGCGAGCCCCCGTTCCAGGCCGCGATCCATGCGGCCCGGGAGCTGCTGGGGCCGATCATCGCCATGACCATCACGCTCGCCGCGGTGTACACGCCGGTGGCGCTGCAGGGCGGGCTCACGGGTGCGCTGTTCCGCGAGTTCGCGTTCACGCTCGCCGGCGCGGTCGTGATCTCCGGCGTGGTCGCGCTCACGCTGTCGCCGATGCTGGGCTCGCGGCTGCTGCGCCAGGGCGACAGCGAGAAGGGCTTCGCCGGCTTCGTCAACCACCAGTTCGATCTCATCCGCCAGAACTACATGCGGGTGCTCGGGGGTACGCTCCAGAACCGCAACGTCGTGCTGGTGCTGTGGGTGCTGGTGACGCTGCTCATCTTCCCGTTCTACATGTTCGCGCAGCGCGAGCTGGCCCCGAGCGAGGACCAGAGCGTGGTGTTCGGCATCGTGCAGGCGGCGCCGAACGCCACCATCGACCAGACGACGATGTTCGCGAAGGGCATCTACGAGGCGTTCCACCGCATCCCCGAGGCCAAGAACATCTTCCAGATCACCACCCCCGGCGGCGGCTTCGCCGGCATGGTGACCAAGCCATGGAACGAGCGGAAGAAGACGATCGCCCAGCTGCAGGGTGAGGTCGCTGCCGGTTTCGCACAGGTGCCGGGCGTGCGCGGCATCGCGCTGACGCCGCCGTCGCTGCCGGGTGGGAGCGGCTTCCCGGTGGACATGGTGATCATGTCCACGGCCGGCCCCGAGCAGCTGCTGGGGATCGCCAACGAGGTGGTGGGGAAGGCCTACGCGAGCGGCAAGTTCTGGTTCGTCGACACCGATCTCAAGTACGACCAGCCGCAGACCGAGATCGTGTTCGACCGCGACAAGGTGCGCACGCTGGGCGTGGACATGAGCCAGGTGGGCGCCGACCTGTCGCGGCTCCTGGGCGGCAACTTCGTCAATCGCTTCAGCGTCCAGGGCCGGAGCTACAAGGTGATCCCGCAGATCAAGCGCGCCGAGCGCCTGACCGCGGAGCAGCTGCAGTCGGTCTACGTGACCGGTCCGGGCGGCAAGCTGGTGCCGCTGTCGACGTTCGCCACGCTCAACACCACGACGCAGCCGCGCGAGCTCAAGCGCTTCCAGCAGCTGAACGCGGTGCGCATCCAGGCGGTGATCCCGCCCCAGATGCCGCTGGACGAGGCGCTCACGTTCCTCGAGTCGAACGCGCGGCAGATCCTCCCGCGCGGTTACTCGATCGACTTCGCCGGCGAGTCGCGCCAGCTGCGCACGGAGGGCGGCAAGTTCCTGGGCGTGTTCGCGCTCTCGGGGATCCTCATCTTCCTCGTGCTCGCGGCGCAGTTCGAGAGCTTCCGCGACCCGTTCGTGATCCTGCTCGGCTCGGCGCCGCTGGCGCTCGCGGGATCGCTCATGTTCATGTTCCTGGGCTTCACGTCGTTCAACATCTACAGCCAGGTCGGGCTCATCACGCTCATGGGCCTGGTGGCCAAGAACGGCATCCTCATCGTCGAGTTCGCGAACCACCTCCAGGAACGCGGTCTCGACAAGGCGCGCGCGGTCGTCGAGGCGGCCGGCACCCGTCTGCGACCGATCCTCATGACCACGGCGGCCACGGTGTTCGGCCACGTGCCCCTGATCCTCGCCCGCGGGCCGGGCGCGGCAGCCCGTAACAGCATCGGTATCGCGCTCGTGACCGGCATGATCGTCGGCACCGCGTTCACGCTGTTCGTGGTGCCCGCGATCTACACGCTGGTGGCGAAGTCGCACCAGCGCGAGGAAGCCCTCGAGGAGACGGAGGACCTGACCGCGGTGGCGGAAGGGGCGGTCGGGCACTAGCGCTGCGAAGAAACGAGCGAGCGCCCGGGGCCGCGAGGCTCCGGGCGCTTCGTGTGTACGCGGCGTCGAGCTAGCCGTTGCGCTCGTTTGCAGGCCTGGGCTGTACGCGGAGCTCCGGGCTCGCGTCGGGGCGGACCTGCTGCGCCGGCGCGGCTGCTTTCGCCGCGTGCGCGCGGGCGGTCGATTGCCGGTAGCGGAGCCCGAGCATGCCGAGCACCAGCGCGAGGACGATCCAGGTGATCGTGAACACGCGCCCGTTGCCGCGGTGGGTCCTACGCATCGATCTGCGCATGGTCAGATCTCCTTCCAGGCGATGGTCCGCGCCGACGGGGTGTCGGGCGTGAGGCTGTTGGGCACGGTCGGGTAGAGGGGCGGGATGAGCCCGCGGCGGTCGTAATGGAAGCTGCGCGTGTAGCCGGTGACCGGGTTGCCGTCCACGTCCCAGGTGTAGAACGCGCCATAGAACTTGGACACGACGCCGCCCCGCAGGTTCATGACGCCGCGCGGTGAGCCCGAGTTCCAGTTGTCGACCGTGAACTCGCCGTTCGTGGTTCCGCACGCCATCACGAACGCGTCGACGTTCAGGTTGTCGGGTGCGCCATTGCCGATGCGCACCGCGCCGCCCCCGGAGAAGATGCCGAGCACGTTCGTCTTGTTGTCGTACAGGTCGTCGGTCAAGTCGCCCTGGATGACGATGTCGCTGTTGGACGCGATCAGCACGTGCTGGTTGATCGCCAGCGCCGGGGGCACATTGCCCGTGGAGATGTCGCGGTCGGGACCGCTCAGGTTCGGGATGCCGCTGCCGGCGAACAGCACACCGTTTGGCATTCCGTTGAACTGGAGATCCGGCACGCCGCCCGGGTTGGGCTTGTTCCACAAGCGCGTCGTGTTCGCGACGGGGTCCACCTCGATGGACACGTGATTCGGGCCCACGCTGACCCGGTAGTACTGGCGGTCGGTGACGGTGTCGGCGTACACCTTGACCACGGTGGGTGTGCCGTAGATGTAGAGGCCGCCGGTGACGTTGGAGCCGCTGACACCGGGATTGTCGGTGACGACGTAGACCTTGCTCACGGGCGTGCCCGTGGCGCTGCCGGTGAGCGCCTGGTTGATCTGCGACGTGGTGGGCGCCGTGCCGGTGAGCGGGAGGCCGAGCGCGAAGCTCTGCGGGTCGTAGGCGTTCGTGGGCAGCGTGATCAAGGCCTGGCTGCGCAGGTACCCGCCGAAGAACTCCGGCGTGTCGATGGTGCCGTTGTCGTCCGCGTTCGCGACCACCGGCGTGCCGCCGTTGTTGTAGAACGTCGCGTTCGCGCCGCCCTGCGTGACCCGGTCATGGAACACGGGCCGGAACGCGAACTTGAAGCCGTCGTTCGTGTGCACGCGGCCGTCCATCACGTCCGACGAGGTGAACCACACCGTGCCGTTGTTCGCCATCCTGAACTGGTCGGTGAGCACCAGGTAGTCGGAGAACGAGCCGCGCGTGGCGCTCAAGCGCAGCGCGCCCGTCGACTGGACGCGGCGCTGGCCGGTCGTGCTCTGCGCCCCGCTCGACGTGATGGTGAACATGTAGTTGTAGCTCTGCGATGCCGTACCCACGCCGGCGTCGGCGAACGTGATGCTGGCGTCCGCCGTGAACTCCGGGTTCGCACTCGTCGCCGCATTCGAGCCGGCCAGTGTCCCGGTCGGGAACAGGGCCGAGGGGTTGCTGATGATCGGCTGGGAGGTCAGTGAGCCCGCCGCGACCCACGCGGCATAGCAACTGTCCATTTTCGCCTTGGCGAGGTTCGCGAGCAGTTGCTGCTGCGCGCGTACGCCCGCGTCCGCTGCGTACAGCGACAGCCGGGCCGTCTGCGTGTTGCTCGACTGGGTGCGCTCGCCGGTCGCCGTGACCATCATCGTCAGGACCAGCACGCTCGCGAGGAGCACGAACAGCAGCGCCGCCACGAGCACGATGCCGCGCTCGTTGGTCGCGGGCTTCACGGGGGGAGCGACGAAACTCATGGGGTCTCCTCTAGAAGCTGCGCGGCCGGAGGGCCGCCCAGACGCTGTCGACGAGAGCGGGCCGGCGCGGATCGCTGAGCCGCGTGGCCACGACCGGCATGACCTTCTGCACCTGCATCATGTTCTTCGGATCGCGCGTCCAGGTGCCGTTCTGCATCTGGTACCAGACACGAAAGCCGTCCACGTTGTAGGCCGCGACCTGCGGGCTGAGCCCGTATTCGTGACGCATCAACGCCGGCTTGCTGAACGACGTGCGATCCATGTAGTAGCTGGAGATCGTGAGCTTCTCGACGATCGAGCCCGGGCCGTAGCCCGTGGGCGGCCAGTGGCCCTCGGACACCTTGTAGCCGCCCGGACTGTTGTACGGGTTGGCCGAATTGCACTGGATCTTCTGGCTCGAGCTGTTCGTGGCTGTGACCTGGACCATGTTCGCCTGCAGGCCGTTCGTGACCAGGATCAGGTCGTTCGGGTTGAACCCGGTGACGTCCTGGACTTTGAGGTTCGTGCTCGAGCTCGGCATCTGGTCGGTGACCACGGTCGACACCTGCCAGGCGCCGATGAGCATCACCGAGTCATCGGCGGCGATGGACGTGAACCCCGGCGTGACGGCCGACAGCGTGACCGGCTGGCCGGCGCTGTTGTTGCCGTAGACCGGGATGCGGCCCCAGCCCGAGCCGGCCATGCGCGCCTCGCGCTCGATCAACTGCACCGCGGTGCGCGCACTCTGGCGGCGGTCGGTGACGTCGCGCAGGCGAAGCGCCTCGCTGGTGGTGCGATAGAACGCCATCGTGATGCCGCCGAGCACGAACGCGGTGATGACCAGCGCGATGAGCAGCTCGATCAGCGTGAATCCGCTGGCGGACCGGCGGGCGGGGACGGAGACGTTCACGATCAACCTCCCGACTGCGGGGTGACGATGACGAGGCGGACGACGGGCGTGTTCGCGACGGCGCCACGCGCGACCGTGATGGTGATGCGCTTGCACGACGTGAGCGGCTGGTCGTCCTCGACCACCCAGCGCGTGTAGTAGATACCGTCATGCGGGTTCGCAGGGTCGTTGTGCGTGCCCGAGCTGATGGTCCCGTTGCCGTAGGGCACGGTGAGCAGGTTCTCGGCGGCCTCCGAGGCGATCGACGCGGCGCGCGTCTGGGCGCCGGACTTCATCACGCCCTTCGAGGCCATGGGGATGCAGGCCATGAGGGCGAGGACACCGATCGAGAAGATGACCATCGCGAACATGATCTCGATGAGCGTGAACCCGGCCTGGGAGTGCGCGGGCTTTGCGGAGGGGGAGAACATCATGGCTGGTAGCAGACTCCCGCGGCCGAGACCATCAGGGTGTCTCGGCGGTTCGCACGGTTGGAGAGGATCATGAGTCCGCCCGGGGTGCCCGCGGCCGTCTGCAGGAGCAGGCCGGCAGCGTCGAAACGGAGCGAATCGACGGGCGTGAGGGCCACTGCGCTGAGGCGGGTTCCGGTCGGCAGGTTGCGCACCGTCATCATCTCGGTCGCCTGCCGGACGTTGTCGCCGTTCGTGTCCACGTGGATCGTGTAGCTGGTGATGTTGGAGACCGAGGGCGGGGCGCCGAAGCGCACGACCACGGGCACGTGGCGCGTGACCGCGAGCTGCCGGGCTCGGCGCACGTCCTGGAGCACCTGGGCGTTCGCCTGCTTGAGCGACATGGATTCACGG
>DATLUU010000324.1:0-3338 GCA_035577885.1 Verrucomicrobiia bacterium | reverse complement strand
GATGCTCCCTCGAGATGGCCGCGTACGGCCACGGAGCGGACGTGCGCGGTGCCGAAGCTCGAGGCCCCGATCGAAAGCTCCGCGTCCGCGCGCTGCTTGCCGTCGCGCGCCACGCTTCCGCTTCCGGAGACGTGCCCCTGGAACGCGCTCGGCTCGTTCACGCCCATGATGCGGGCGACGTCGAGCCGCTCGAACGCCAGCGAGCGCAGCTCCCAGTCGATCTCCGGCTGTCCGAGCTGGGTGTGAGCGTCCACGGACACCGTTCCAGCATCACCATCCACTCGGGCAGTAACGTCCATCACGGCAGGCGCATAACCAGCCCCGTTCACGCTCAACACGAGGTTCGCGCTGAAGCGGGACGCCAGGGGCTCCCACCACGCCATCCCCGGAAGGCGCGCGGGCAGTCGGTCGGCGCGCAGCTCGAGCGCGTAGCGAGGCGCGCTCGCGAGCGGTGTCCCGGAGCCGCGAACGGTGATCGTCGCGCCCGCGATGCGTGCGTCCGCACGCGCCTCCGCCTCGCCCTCGCTCAGCTCCGCCGCGAGCGTGAATGCGTCCAGTGCGAACCCGCCGAAGCGCGCCCGATCGATCCGCGCCCGCGCGCGGCCCGAGAGCCGGTCAGCCTGCGTGCCGCGGAGATCGACGTCGGCGAAGAGCGCTCCCGAGAGCGGGAACCCGGGGACGAATCCCGCCAGGTCGGAGAACGACAGCGGCTGTGCGCGCAGCGTCAGGTCCGCGCCCGCGAGCGTGTCCCGCGCGCCGGCCGAGAGCTCGCCGTGGCCCTCGACGTCGCTCGAATCGCCGAGGAAGCGCAGCCGGCCGAGCTGCACGCGGCCACCGGCCAGTGCGACGGCGACGTCGAACGACACGGAATCGTGGCGGCCGCCGCCGGGATGCAGGCCGCCCGCGAGCGAGTCGACGCGGAAGCCGAACCCGTGGCCGAGCTGGAGATCGCGCGCGCGCAGCGCGAGCCTCGTCAAACGGAACCCCGTGTCGGGTGCGTCGGCGTGGCCGCCGATCTCGCCGCGCGCGACGCTCAGGCGGTCGATGCGCAGCGGCAGCCCGGTGTAGAAGCGACCCTGCAGCATCTGGCCGAGCGTGAGCGGCGGCCCCTTCGGCGGCGTGCGCGTGGTGTCGCGCGCGTCGCCGGTGACGCGCACGCCGGCCAGTGCCAAGTCCGTGACGTGGAGCCGCCCGGCGAGCAGTTCACCAGCTCGGTAGCGCGCCCGGAGCGTGTCGGCGCCGGCGAGCAGCGTGTCGCCCCGGGTCACCCGCAGCCCGCGCAGCTCGAGCTCGCCGATCCAGTCGCCGCGCACGAGGTCGACGCGCGCGCTCGCGCGCGGAAACACGGCAACGTGGGAGAGGATGACGTTCGCGAGCCAGGTGCCTACGGCCGGCTGGCGGATCGCAACGAGCGCGACCACGACCGCAACCACCAGCGTGACCGACAACGCCACCGCCCAGCGGAACGCCCGCGAGCCTCGCGGGCGTTCGTCAATGGGGCCACCGGCACTTGCCTGGCGGGGCTCACTCGGGGTCATCGCGGCGGCGGGCCCTCTCGGACGAACGTTCCACATGTTCAGGGGGTTTCAGCACGGCAGTATAGCCCGGAGGCGCGCGCGACCGGCGCGGACGAACGGAGTACCGGCGCGGGCACGTCGGGCAGCCTTGGACGCCGCGCGGACTTTTGGCGCCGCGAGCCAGCGGGTATAGTGACCGGCCGCCCCCAACACCAGGTCACCAGGAGGCTTCAACGTGAGAAAGTGGTACTTACTGCCGCTGCTGTTCGCGCTCGTGGTCCCCACGGTCGCCATCGCGGACGACATGGAGAAGTACGTCGAGCTGATGCGGTCCGACCTGCGGACCGGCAAGACCGAGCTGCTGACGCATGCGCTGAACCTGAGCGACGCCGACGGGCAGAAGTTCTGGCCGATCCAGCGTGAATACGAGACCGAGCTGGCCAAGGTCGGCGACCAGCGCATCCAGCTCCTCAAGGACTACGCCGCGGCCTACGACTCGATGACGGCCGAGACGGCCAAGTCGCTCGTCGACCGAGCATTCAAGCTCGAGTCCACCCGGCTGGCGGTGCTCAAGAAGTACACGGACAAGGTCTCGAAAGCCGTGTCCCCGAGGGTCGCGGCGCGCTTCGCCCAGGTCGAGGCGATCGTGAACTCGCTGATCGATCTCAAGCTCAGGGCGGAGACCCCGCTCGTGCCCTGATCTCGCTCCACCGCTGAGCATGCACCGACACATACAACTGACGATGAAACCCAACCAGGAGGTCAGGATGCGGTCGAAAAGCTTGTTCCTCGCGGCCATGCTCGTGGTCGCCACCGCCGGGGCCGCGCTCGCGCAGCAACCCGGTACGCGCGGCATCGAGATCACGCCGCTGTTCGGCTATCGCTGGGGCGGCAGCATGTCGACGATCCCCGGCATTCGGGATTTCGACACCAAGGACAACATCAGCTACGGCGTGGCGCTGGTGAAGCGGATGCCCCGCAACTCCGCGGTGGACATCAACTACACGCACTTCTCGGGCGACCTCACCGCGACGACTACCACGGCATTCCCCGGCAGCCCCCCCATCGGCACGAAGCTCACCGGCCCGGCGATCAAGCGCGACGACATCCTCATGAACGGCTACTGGTACGCGTTCGACCCGTCGCGGCCGATGATCCCGTACTTCACGCTCGGTCTGGGCGCCTCGATCTTCGGCAGCGACAAGACGGCGACGTACGGCCGCTTCGCGTGGGATATCGGCGCCGGGTTGCGCAAGGAAGTGAACGAGAAGCTCGCGATCAGCATCCAGGGCCTGTGGATGCCGACGTGGGTGACCACGGGCTCGGGCCTCTGGTGCGATCCGTGGTACTGCTACTCGGTCGGCACCGGCGAGTACTACGACCAGATCGAGCTGTCGGCCAAGCTCAGCATCAAGCTCTGATCCGGCCGCGGAAGGAGTTCTCCGTATGAGGCGTTCGTTCCTTGCATTCATGCGCTCGACGGCCGGTCTGCTCGCGCTCGCGGCGACGTTGTCGCTGTCGGGCCGGGCCGCGGGGGAGGAGGCCAAGCCCAAGTCGACGACGACCCCCACGACGACCACGCCCCCTGCCGCCACGCAGCAGACGATGACGATGAAGGAAGCCAAGCAGAAGCTGGGGATCGTCGTCTTCCCGGCGAAGGGGCAGACCGCGCAGCAGCAGGAGAAGGAAGAGTACGAGTGCCTCATGTGGGGTGCGGACCAGGCCGGCGTCACGTCGACCTCGATGAAGGACCCCAAGGCCGCCGGCCAGGCTGCGGCGGCGCACGTGGACTCGGCCGCCGCCGGCGCGGCGGTGAAGGGT
>DATLUU010000323.1:0-4046 GCA_035577885.1 Verrucomicrobiia bacterium | reverse complement strand
ACGCCGCCGACATCAAGCACCTGGCGCGGATGTGGCAGAAGATCGAGAAGCGCTCCCAGGGCGCGCGCGCACCCGCGCTCGTCCACCGCGAGCTGGAGATGTCTGCGGGCCTGATCCGCGACCTCTTCACCGAGGACGTGGAGGAGGTGTTCATCGACGACGCCGACTCGTTCGCGGACATCGAGGGCTACCTGAAGGCGGTGAGCCCGGAGCTGTCCGACCGCGTCAGGCACTACAAGGGCAATGACCCGATCTTCGACGCCTTCGGGATCGAGCCCCAGATCGAGAAGACCTTCGAGCGCAAGGTGTGGCTCAAGAAGGGCGGCTACATCTGCATCGACCACGCCGAGGCGCTCGTGGCCATCGACGTGAACACGGGGCGGTTCACCGGCAAGAAGAACCAGGAAGAGACGATCTTCCGCACCAACATGGAGGCCGCGGTCGAGGTGCCGCGGCAGCTCCGGCTGCGCGACATCGGCGGCATCATCGTCGTGGACTTCATCGACATGGAGTCGGAGTCGAACAAGCGCGCCGTCCTCGACACGCTGCGGACGGAGCTAAGGAAAGACCGCGCGCGCACCAAGGCGTTCGCGGTGAGCGACCTCGGCCTGGTGGAGATGACGCGCCAGCGCGAGCGCTCGAGCCTGCTCCACTACTACACCGAGGACTGCCCCACGTGTGGCGGCCTCGGCAAGGTGCCGAGCAACGAGACCATGCTGGTGAAGCTCGAGCGTGCGATGCGGCGCGTCTCCGCGCTCGGCGGCAACAAGCGCATCACGGTGAAGGTGGCGCCCGACGTGGCGCTCTACTTCGTCGAGACCGAGGCGCGACGGTTCTCCGAGATCGAAAAGCGCTTCCGGCTCCAGGTCGATCTCAAGGACGACCCGCAGCTGAAGCGCGGCGACATGCGCATCCTGAACGACAAGAAGCAGGACCTGACGAAGCAGGTGGTGGGGGCGGTTCCCGGGACGTGAGCGAACCTCACGCTCCCGGCCACCCGCAACCGCCGGTGCTCCGGCGGTGTGCACGGTCGTGGACGGCCGAGTGGAAGTAGAAGTGAGCGCGGCGGGTCGTCGGGACCCGCCGCGCTCCGACGGCGAGGTGGGGGGGCCCCTCGCCGCCATGTCGTTCATCGCACGAGGATCATGCGCTGCCGCTGCGACGCGCCGCCGGCGAGCGCGCGCATCCAGTAGGCGCCCGCGGCCGCAAGCCGGCCGCCGTCGGTGCGCCCGTCCCACACGAGCCGCGTCGTGCCAGACGGGAGGACGCCGGCGTGCACCGTGCGCACGCGCCGGCCTCCGGCATCGAACACGGAGACCTCCACCCACGCGCTCCTGCCGAGCGTCACGTCCAGCGCCACGCGGCCGTTCGCGGGGTTGGGCCGCGGACGCCCGAGCTCGAACGACGCGGCCGCGACCGGCGGCGCGCCGAGCAGGTCGCCGCACACGTCGAACGTGCCGCCGCCGCGCGTGATGTCGCGCGCCGCGCTCGCGCCCGACGTGCCGGTGTTGGCCTTGAGCCCGACCAGCCGGCTGCCCGGACCGACCGCCGCGCCGCTGACGAACGCGTTGAGCGTCCCCAGCGCCAGGCGCACGACGACCTCGTCCGTGGCGGTCGAGATCTGTCCGCCCGTCGCGGCGCCGAGCTGCGTCAGCGTGTAGGAGCCGTTGTGCGCACGCACCACGCGACCGAAGTGGTAGGAGGGCGTGGCCGATGCGTCGGTCGCCACCTCGACGTAGAACATCTGCCCGCGCTCCGCCACGCCCGCCGGCGCGTCGGCCGAAAAGTACGCGCGCCAGAACGCGTCGGGCGGCGTCGCGGAGAGGTCGCTCACGTGGAAGCGCACCTCGAGCACGGGCGCCGCGCCCTGCACGGCGCAGCGGTAGTCCACCGCGAGCAGGTCGAACGGGTTGTCCTCGGGGACGGGCTGGAGCGACGAGCCCGTGGCGTCGTGGAGGAAGTCCGCGAGCTCGGGCGCGCTCGGGTCGGGCGGGGGGAACGGCAGCGGATCGGCCGGCTCCAGCACGCCCGTGCCGCCGTTCGCCGACGCGTACAGCGACGGACCCGCGAGCTGGCGGGCGAGGTAGGTGTGGCCGTCGAAGTCGTTGTGGTCGTCGGTGAACGCCACCACGCAGGCGCCGAGCGGGTCGATCGCGACCTGGAAGTAGTCGCAGAGGTTGCGGTTCGGCTGCGGCGTGAGCGGCGTGTCGACGCCGAGTCCACCGAGCGAGATGTTGCTCGAGTGGACGACGTGGTCGCTCACCTCGGCGCGGTGGAAGTGCGGATCGTTCGCGGTGGCATCGAGCGTGATTGCGGACTGCACACGCCAGTCCGCCGCGTCCTCGTTCGTCGCGTCGCTCGTGCCGAGCCACACCAGCGCGACGCGGTTCGCGCTTTCGGCCTCGAGCCACGGGAACAGCGCCACGTTGCTCTCCGGACCGCTCACCTTGACCGGCGCGCTCCAGTGCGCGCCCTGATCCAGCGAGTGCGCGAGGTAGACGGCCTGGCCATCGCTCCAGGTCGTGTACACGGTGCCGTCGTCGCCCACCTTCACCGGGTCGAAGAGGTTCCCGTGCGACGTCGAGTTGTCCACGGTGGCGGTGGTCCACGTGGCGCCGCTGTCGCCCGAGCGCGACACGAACAGGGCGCTGCCGGAGACGTGCGCCACGTACACCGCGCCGCTCGCGTGGTCGACGTCGATGTAGCCCGGCGTCGTCCCGGTGGGACTCACCAGCGAGGGAGTCCCCCAGGAGACGCCGTGGTCCAGCGACTTCTGCACCCACAGCCCGGTCGCCGGAATGGGAGCGCGATACATCTGGTAGACGAGGGAATCGCCCTGCGCCTCGATCCACTGCCGGTCGTCGGCGGGGACGTCCGCGACCGCGGGCGAGAGCGCGAAGTGGTCGCCCTTGTCGGTGGAGACGGCGGACGAGATGTCCGCCAGGGCCAGGCTGACGATGGTGACGACCGGCAGCGTCGCACCGGAGGCCGGGAACGACGTCGCGATGTCGATGTCGCCGCCGCCGTCCTTGCCGCCCTCCGCGGCGCCCGTGTCGGCCGGCGCGAACGCGTCCGGCTGGCCGAGGTAGGCGGGCGAGCGGAGCTGCGGATCGTACGTCGGGCTCGACGGATCCAGGTCGTAGCGCCAGAGGTCGACGCCCGCCGGCACGCCGCGGATGCCGCCCACGTACGCATTCCCGCGAACATCGACGCGGAGGCTGGGCTCGCAGTCGCGTCCCGCGCCGGGGGCCATCACGGTCACGTTCGGGCTGTAGCGCACGTCCGTCGCGGCCGTGAGCGCGTGGCGCGAGGGCGGCGGCGAGACGAACGACAGCGTGCCGTTCACCTGCTCGGGCGACGCGGTCGAGGCGACAACGTGCAGCACGTAGCGGCGCGCGCTCGCCACGACGCCGTTCAGCGACAACGTGAACTCCTCGTGCGTGCCGGGCGGCGATCCGTGCGAGGCGCCCACCGCGGGGCCGCCGAGCCCGTCGCGGAACGCGTAGATGTCGAAGTCGTTCGCCGTCACGAGCCAGTCGATCGCGATCCGGAGGTTCTTCCCGGTGTAATCGCCGGCCTGGACGACGACGCCGACCGTGTCGCAGCTCACGTCCTCGGTGCACGTCGAGCCGTCGAGGCCGACGCCGCCGATGAGCGACGAGGTGAACGTTGTGGTGGGCGATGAGGGCGTGACGCTCACACTCTCGGGTGTCGCGGCGCGTGACCGCTGCGCGACGATGAGCGCGGACAGCAGGACCACCGCAAGCGCGGCGTAGGGACGGGACACGGCGACCTCCTCTGGAGCGGGGGCACCTGCGGCCGGCGGATGCCGGCAGCCGTGACGTGGAAAGCGTCGCCGAGCGCGCTTGAGCGCGGCTTGAGCGGCCCGCGCGCGTGGCCCCGGCGATCGCGAAGCCCTCGCCCCGGAACAGTGAGCGCGGCGGGCCGTCCAGGCCCACCGCGCTCTGACGGCCCGGGAGGGGGGTGTTCCCTGGCCGCCACAACCTTCGCCACGCCGGCACCAGTCAGTGGATGACGTGCACCGG
>DATLUU010000322.1:0-5162 GCA_035577885.1 Verrucomicrobiia bacterium | reverse complement strand
CGATCTTCCCTGCCAGCATCTTCTGCAGCTCGGTGTTCTTGAAGCCGCCGACGCCGTTGTCGTCGACGATGAACGGCGACATCCACGCGGCGACGTACGCCGCGGAGTCGGCGAGCGACAGCCCGCCTGGCGCATACGCCGTGAACTGGATCTCGTCCGCCTTGAAGTCCGTGGGCTTCAACCATGCCTCGAGGCCGTTCGCGAACTTGACCACGGTGACGCCGATGTCGTCGATGGTGCGCCGCGACACGATCTTGCCGGGCGCCGGGACCTTGGCCATGAGCGTCTGGCCCGCGGCCTTGTCCACCCACGCCGCGGGCTTCGAGCTCGCCATCTTGTCGAGGATGGCGCGCAGCTCGGCCTCGGTGGGGAGCGGGGCGCCGGCCTTCTCCGGCCCGTCGGCGAGCACGACGCGGTTCCGGGTCGAGACCAGCGTGTCGCCCAGGGCGTTCACCTCGGCCAGCGTGATCCCGGGCAGCAACGACTTCGATACCTGCGTCGACGCCTCGATGCTCGGGCTCGGCTCGCCGTTCAGGTACGCGCGCACCATGCCGGCGGCGAGGTTGCGGCTCTCGGTCTTCTCGCGCTCGGCGTAGGCGCGATCGAGCTGCGCCGACTGCTCGCGCTTGGCGCGGTCGAGCTCGCTCTGCAGGAAGCCGTGGGCACGCACGCGCGCGGTCTCCTCGAGCAGCGCCTCGAAGCCCTTCGCCTGCTGGCCGTCCTTGGTCTCGGCCTGGGCATAGTAGAGGCTGACGCTGCGCGTGAACTGGAAGTTGCCGGCGAACGCATCCAGGAACGGCGAGTTGGCGCGGTGCGCGATCTCGTCGAAGCGGGCGTTGAGCATCGCCGAGAACAGGTCGGCCTTGAGCTCGTTGCGGGCGGCGGCGACGCTGTTCTCCGGCCGCCGCGGCCGCTTGACGAGCAGCGCCACGCTCGAGCTCGTGGCCTCCTTGTCGGAGACGACGCACATCAGCGTCTGGTCGTGCGGCGGCACTTCGTAGCGCGGGACCTCTTTCGCGTCGTTCCGCTTGGGCAAATCCGAAAAATTCTCGCGGATCAGCCGTTCCATCTTGTCCATGTCGACGTCGCCCACGGCGATCACCGCCATCCACTCCGGGCGGTACCACGTCTTGTAGAAGTCGCGCAGCCGCGCGTAGGGCACGCCCTGGATGTCCTCCGGCTTGCCGATGGGCAGGCGCACGGCGTAGCGCGAGTCGTGGAAGATGACCGGGAACTCCTGGCGCTGCATGCGCTCCTGGGCGCCGCGACCGAGCCGCCATTCCTCCATGACCACGCCGCGCTCCTTGTCGATCTCCTTGTCGCTCATCTTGGCGCGGCCGGCGAAGTCCGAGAGCGCGTGCAGGCCGGTGACGAGCAGCGAGTCACGGTCGGTGGGCACGTCGAGCATGTACACGGTCTCGTCGAAACTCGTGTACGCGTTCGCGTCGGCGCCGAAGCGGAGGCCGATCGAGCGCAGGTAGCCGACGAGGTCGTCGGCGTCCTTGAAGTGGGCGGAGCCGTTGAAGTTCATGTGCTCGGTGAAGTGGGCGATGCCCTGCTGGTCGTCGTCCTCGGCGGTGGAGCCGACCGGGACGGCGAGCCGCAGCGACACGCGGTCTTCCGGCTTCACGTTCTTCTTGATGAAGTAGCGGATGCCGTTCGGCAGCACGCCCCGGCGTACGGCCGGGTCCCAGGTCAGCGAGTCGGTGAGGGACGGCGGGGCCTGCGCGAGGGCGGCCGCCGGCAGCGCCAGCGCCAGTACGGCGAGCAGCCCCAGGGCCAGGCGGAGGAAGCGGGGACGGAGACGCATCGATCTCTTCTCCAGGTGGTTGGACCTGCGGCGGTCTTTCCGGTTCTCGGGGAGCGCTACTTCATGTGCGCGATCACGGCGTCCGCGAACGCGCTGCACTTCACTTCGGTGGCGCCCGGCATGAGCCGCGCGAAGTCGTAGGTCACGGTTTTCGCGGCGATGGCTCCGTCCATGCCCTGCAGCACGCGGTCGGCGGCCTCGTTCCAGCCCATATAGCGCAACATCATCTCGCCGGAGAGGATCACCGAGCCGGGGTTCACGCGGTCCTGGTTCGCGTACTTGGGTGCGGTGCCGTGCGTGGCCTCGAACACGGCGTGCCCGGTCACGTAGTTGATGTTGCCGCCGGGGGCGATCCCGATCCCGCCCACCTGGGCGGCAAGCGCATCCGAAAGATAGTCGCCGTTCAGGTTGAGCGTGGCGATGACGTCGAACTCGTCGGGCCGGGTCAGCACCTGCTGCAGCGTGATGTCGGCGATCGCGTCCTTCACCAGCACGCTTCCTTTCGCGAGCGCCGCCTTCTGCTCGTCGTTCGCGGCCGCCTCGCCCTTCGCCGCCTTGGTCCGCTCCCACTGCTCCCAGGTGTAGACGCGGGCGCCGAACTCGCGCTCGGCGAGCGCGTAGCCCCAGTTGCGGAACGCGCCCTCGGTGAACTTCATGATGTTGCCCTTGTGCACGAGCGTGACGCTCTTCCGTTTCTGCGCGATCGCGTACTCGATCGCGGCGCGGATCAGCCGCTCGCTGCCCTCGCGGGAGACGGGCTTGAAGCCGATCGCGCTCGAGTCCGGGAAGCGCACCTTCTTGTAGCTGCTCGGGAACTCCTGCTGCAGGAACGCGAGGACCTTCTTCACCTCGGGGCTACCGTCGGCGAATTCGATCCCGGCGTAGATGTCTTCCGTATTCTCACGGAAGATCGCCATGTCCACCTTCTCCGGCGCCTTGACCGGCGAGGGCACGCCCCGGAACCAGCGCACCGGGCGCAGGCACACGTAGAGGTCGAGGATCTGGCGCATCGCCACGTTGAGCGAGCGGATGCCGCCGCCCACCGGCGTGGTGAGCGGGCCCTTGATGCCGACCAGGTAGGTGCGGAACGCGTCCAGCGTCGGATCGGGCAGCCAGTTGCCGGTCTGGTCGAACGCCTTCTGGCCCGCGAGCACCTCGAGCCAGCCGATCTTCCGCTGGCCTCCGTAGGCCTTGGCCACCGCGGCGTCGAGCACGCGCACGGACGCGCGCCAGATGTCGGGGCCGGTGCCGTCGCCCTCGATGAACGGGATCACCGGATGGTCGGGCACGGTCATGCGGCCGGCCTTGAGGACGATGGGTTCGCCTTGCGTGACGCTCATCTCGTGGGCTCCTCGGGGGGCGTCCCGTCCGCGCGCGCCGGGCCCGCGCCGCGCGCGGACGCCCTGGTGCCGCGGCGCAGCCGGCGCGCCGCCTTGTAGGGGTAGATGTCCGGGACCTCGCCCCGCGCGTGCTGCGCCTGCATGCGGTGCCAGAACGCCACGCCGAGCAGCGCTTCGTGATGGGCGAGGAACGTCGCCAGCAACTCGCCGCGGAGCCCGAGGAAGGTCCGGAATTCCTCGGGGAAGATATCGCGCTCGCCCACGTAGTACCAAGGCTCGCCCGCCGATTCGTCCGCGTCGTCGGACGAGTGCGGCAGTTCGCGGAACCGGCACTCCGAGAGCGGCTGCAGCTCGTCGTAGTCGTAGAAGATCAGCCGGCCGTGGCGCGAGACGCCGAAGTTCTTGAGCAGCATGTCACCGGGGAAGATATTCGTGGCCGCGAGGTCGCGCAGCACCTGGCCGTAGTCGATGACCGCCTCGCGCGCGGCCTCGGGCGCGGCCTCGCGCAGGTAGAGATCCAGGGGCCGCAGCCGGCGCTCGGTGTAGAGGTGGCGGATCACCACGGTGTCGCCCTGCACGTGCACGCTCTCGCCCGCGAGCTCGAGAAGCTGCGCCAGCAGCTCCGGCGTGAACCGCTCGCGCCGGAACTCCAGTTCCTCGAACTGCTGCGCGTCGACCAGGCGCCCGGCGCGATCGTGGCGGAACACCAGCCGGTACTTGTCGCGCACCTCGGCGTGCGTGACCGTCTTCGGCGGATCGAAGCGGTCGCGGATGACCTTGAACACCACATCGAAGCCCGGGAGCGTGAACACGCACATCACCATGCCGCGCTGCCCCGGCGCGATCTCGAACCGGTCCTCGCTCGCCACCAGGTGGCGGAGCAGCGAGCGATAGAGCTCGGTCTTGCCGTGCCGGTGCCAGCCGATCGCGGTGTAGAGCTCGCTCACCGGCTTCCTCGGCATGATCGCTCTCAAATACTCCACCAGCTCGCGCGGCCGCGACCAGCCGACGAAGAAGTAGGAGCGCGCGAAGCTGAAGACGATGCTCACCTCGTCCTCGGTGGTGAGCACCGCGTCCACGATCAGCCGGCCGTCGGGATTGCGGTAGGCGAGCAGCAGCGGCAGCGGCGCGCCGTCGGTGAGGAGGCGGCCGACGCGGTAGGCGGCCTTGCCGCGGAAGAACGTCGGCCGGGCGAGCTCCACCGCGCGCACGCGGCGCGCGTCCACCGCGGCGACGATGCGCTCGGCGATACGGCGCGCATCGCCCGCGAGGTCGTCCCACGGCGCGTCCAGGTGCTGGGTCTCGAGCACGCGCCGGAACAGCGCGTCCAGCTCGCCGTCGCGCGCGAACGTCTCCACCACGTCGGCAGGGACGCGCCCCGCAGGCTCGGGCTCGTCGAAGCCGGCGCGTCCCGGGGTCTCGCCCACGCCCAGGAACTCGAGCCTCGGGTCGACGCCGACGATCTTGAGTACGCGACACACGCACGAGTTGTAGAACGTCTCCGCCAGCTCGACGTCGCCGCGGCCCACGACCGCACGGGCGAACGCACCGCGGATCGCGTGCCAGGTATCGGCGTCGGTCACCAGCGCGCCGAGGCGCTGGGTGAGCCGCACCACCGCCTCGTCGAGGCACTCCCCGTAGAGGTCCAGTCGCCGTGCCGAGTCGCGCTGGCCCGCGAGCCAGTCCCCGCGCTCGAAATGCCGGCGCGCGCGCGCGGTGATGCGGGCGAACCGCTCGGCGTGCACCTCGAACGCGGCGAGCACGACGGCGGCGGACCCGCCCGCGGCGGGTGTCCCCCCGGCGACGTCGCGCTCCGTGGCCACCGCCTAGGCCCGGTTCGAGTACGCCAAGTTTCAGCGCTTCTCGAAGCTGGCGATCAGGCCGTCGAAATCCTTGGTCGCGGGCCGGATCACGTCGGCGGGGCCGACGAGTTTGAAGAACACCGCGCCCCGCGGGCCCTCGACGATCGCGCCCAGGAGCTTCCACTCGGGCCGCTTGCCCTGGGACTGCAT
>DATLUU010000321.1:0-7490 GCA_035577885.1 Verrucomicrobiia bacterium | reverse complement strand
CGTCCGCGAGCTGGGCGGACGATGCTCTGCACGCGGGAACCCTTGAGCCCCACGCATGAGCCCACGGCGTCCACGCGCGGGTCGGTCGAGAACACGGAGATCTTCGACCGGGCGCCCGCTTCGCGGGCGACGGCCTTCACCTCGACGATGCTCTCCGCGATCTCCGGCACCTCGCTCTCGAACAGCCGGCGCAGGAAGTCGGGATGCGTGCGCGAGAGGATGACCTGCGGGCCCTTGGCGCTGCGGTCGACGTTCAGCACCACCGCGCGGACGTAGTCGTTCTGGCGGTGGTAGCTGCGCGGGATCTGCTCGCGCGCCGGCAGCAGGCCTTCGGAGAAGTCGAGCTTGACGATGACGTTGCCGCGATCCACCTGCTGGACGACGCCGCGCACGAGCGTGCCGACCTTGTCGGAGTACTCCTTGAAGACCTTGTCCCGCTCCGCTTCGCGCACGCGCTGGATCAGCACCTGCTTCGCGGTCTGGATGGCGTTGCGGCCGAACTCGGCGATCCCGAGCGGGATGCGGATGACGTCGCCGACCTGGGCGTCCGGCTTGTGGGCGCGCGCGCGCTCCACGGTCCACTGGAACGCGGGGTCCTCGACGGTGCCGACGACGCTGTAGCGCAGGGCGCACTCGAGGCCGCCGGTCTTGTCGTTGAAACGGACCTCGACGTCCGCCGTGGCGCCGTGCTTCTTGCGCACGGCGCTGGCCAGCCCGGCTTCGAGCGTCTCGATCAGCATCTGCCGATCGACGCTCTTCTCGCGGGTGATCTGGCTCAACGCGTCCAGGATCTCGTTGCTCATCGTCGCCACCCCCTGCCTACCGTTCCGCTCCGGTGCCTTCCACGCCCCGACCTTCGCCGCCCCGGGCCTTCCCGGACGATCGCGCCCCCTTGGCCTGGCGCAGCCCCGCCCACGGATCGACCACCAACCGGGCCGATCGCACCTCGGCCCACTCGAACCACTGCTCGCCGCCTTCGTCGGTGCGCACGCCGGCACGCCCGTCCACGGGGCCGAGCAGCACGCCTTCCCAGCGGCGCCGGCCGTCCCGTGCTTCGTGCGTCTGGATCGTGATCCTTTGTCCGGCGAAGCGTTGGACGTGCTCCAGCGTCCGGATGGGGCGCTCGAGCCCGGGCGAGCTGACCTCGAGGTGATAGCGGCCCGGAACGATCTGGTTCATGTCCATGGCGTCGGCGAGGCGCCTGCTGAACCTCGCGCAATCGTCCACGGTGACACCGCCGGGCTTGTCGAGAAACACCCGGATCACCCGATGGTGACCGAGCGACGCCTGTTCGATGTCCACCAGCTCGTAGCCATGCTCCTCCGCAAGGGGTTCGGCGAGCTGGCGAACTTCTTCCCGGACTTCCACTTTCGCTCCCGCGCAGACAAAAAACGGAGTGGTCGCACCTGCCCCACTCCTGCCCGACAACCTACCCCAATCCGCCCCCTCCCAGCAAGCCACCGAACCGCCTGTCGCGACACGCTTTTCATCCGCAGGGACGCGGCCGGCTGGCGCGAACATGCTGCGTTGGAAGCGCTGCGATCAGGGTCTCGAAAGCGCGCTCTTGTAGACGATCCAGCCAGCGACCCGCGACACCTCCGCGAGGCTTTCGGCAGAAACTTGATCCGGAAGATCGCGCGACGTATGCCAGGCCGAGTAGTCGAAATCGATGATGTCGACTGCCGGCATTCCCGCGTCGAGCAACGGGATGTGATCGTCGATCAGCGTGTAGCGCACGCCGCTCTTGAAGTGCCTCGCCCCCGTCGCCGCCGCGCCCTCGTGCACCAGATCGACCAGGTTGGTCGCCCGCTGCGAGGAGTTCGCCTCGTCCCAGATCTCCAGGTCCCGGTCGCCCACCATGTCGAACAGGAACCCCGCGACCGGCCGCGAGGGGTCACCCTTCGCGGGCAGGCGCTTCGAGTAGCCGAGGCTGCCGCGGCCGTACTCGCTGGGCGCGGTCGTGCGGCCGAAGTCCTCGCCGTCCAGGAACACCAGGTCCACACCCACGGCCGGCGGCTTCAAGTGCATCTGCTCCGCCACCTCGAGCAGCACCGCCACGCCCGAGCCCGCGTCGTTCGCCCCGGGGCAGTACTCGTGCCGCTGCGCCGAATCGGGATCCTCGTCGCACCAGGGGCGCGTGTCGAAATGCGCGAGCAGCGCGATGCGCCGACGGCCCGCCGGCCCGAAGTGGCCGATCACGTTCGTCAGCTGCCACACCTTGCCCGCCACCGTGTCCGCGAACGACTGCCGCTGGACGCTGCCTCCGAGCCGCGTGAGCTCGTCCGCGATCCAGTCACGCACCGCGGCGTTCCCCGGCGTGCCGGAGACGCGCGAGCCCGCTTGCACCTGGTGCTTCACCCGCTCGAGCGCGCGCGCGCCGTCGGGGCCCGCGGCGTCGCTGCACGAGGCGAGGAGCGCCAGTGGCAGCAGCGCCGAGCACCACCACCCGGCCCGCATTCCTAGAACCGGAACTGCCCGCGCATCTCCACCCTGATGCTGCGCCGGATGATGCCGGTCGTCTCGCGGAAGTGGCTGAAGCCCAGCGACAGGTCGCCGGTGACGTTCGAGCTGAAGCCGTAGCTGCCGGTGCCGTTCACGGACAGCCGCGTGCGGTCGATCGGGTTCGCGAGCTGGTCGAAGCCCGCCACCTGCACGCCGCCCTTCTGCCGCGAGTACACGGTCGTGAGCGACAGGTTGACGTTCGTCTTCACCGTGGACGAGCGGCCGAGGAACTGCACCTTCTGCCCCTGCGAGTAGGAGCGCGTGAGCGTGAGGTTGATGTCGGTGGTCTGGTCGATCGACTTCGACTCGCCGAGCTGGAACGACTCGCGCGTGGAGGAGCGGCGCTCGAGCCGGAAGTCGGCGTCGGTGCCGTTCTTGAGCCGCCCGCGGATCGAGAACAGCGGGCGGAAGTCGTCGCTCACCGACGTGGCGCTGATCAGGCTGCGCGAGTTCTGGTAGTCCACCGAGTTGCTGCGCGCGTAGGCGGTGCGCAGCTGCGGACTGTCGAGGATCTTCGTGAGCCCGAGGATGTTCGCCACGTTCCCATACTGGACCTCGAAGTCGGGGAAGCGCCAGTCGCGATTGCGGGTCTTCACCCCGTTCAGGTTGCTGGTGCGGTCGCCGACCGAGGCGCGCGCGAGCAGCGAGGCTCCGAACGTGAGCGGAATCGTGGTGCGCGCGTTCCCGCGCCAGTCGACGCCCGTGGACGCGATGCTTCCGGGCTGGGAGACGATGCTGCCCTCGCCGAACCCCGGGTTCTCGGCGACGCCGAGCAGGTAGAGCGGGCTCGGTGTGCCGGTGATGCTCGTGTAGTTCGAGGAGCGCCCGATGCGACCGTCGGTGGAGATCATCCCCAGCCGCGAGAGCAGGTTCCGGATCGGACGGAACCTACGGCCCTGGCGTTGCGCGCGCTTCTGCGTGCTGTCGTTCGGTGTCTGCGCACGCGGAGGTGGCGCGTTCACGCCGCCGGTGCCGGCGAGGCGATCGAAAGGCAGGTCGAGGTTCATGCTCAGGTCGGTGCCGTTCGAGATCAATCGCTTCGACAGGTCCGGCGACTGGACGTCCATCGTCTGGTTGTAGTTCGAGGACCACCCGAACGAGGGCTTGAACCAGTTCGGGCCCACGGCCGCGTGCGAGCCGAAGTTCTGGCGCCACCCGGTGAGCCGGCCGAAGTTGATGAATCCGAGCTTGTCCAGGCGCACGCCGGAGAGCGCCAGGTTGCGCTGGCCCTCGACATGGTACGTGAGCATGTCCACGGGCCGGGCGTCGAGGCCGAAGTTGACGTTCGCCGCGCGCCCCTGCTGGCTGACCGAGGGCACGATGCTGTCGTTCGCCGCGAGCACGGTGTACGAGTTCGATTTCGTCGTGCTCACGCCGTAGTTCCAGAAGAAGCGCTCCGGGAGCGGGAACAGCTGCGCCCGGGTGAACGGCATCGGGATCGGCATCAGCTGTCGCAGCGCCACCTGGTAGGTGACGCCGGCGGACGTGCTCGTGCTGGTGTTGAACGCCGTGCCGAGGCCGGTGGGCGAGTGGCCGTCGGTCACGGTGCGGTTGATGTTCGCGGCGATGCCCCCGAGCGTGTAACGCAGCAGCGGGAACGAGCGGTCGCTCCAGATCCGGGAGTAGTTCGCGGACAGGGAGCGCGCGGTGTTCCGCGACTCGCTGGCGCTCGACAGCGCACCCGAGCGGACGATGTCGTCGCCGGCCGTGAACCGCGGCTGCGAGACGTTGACGTTCTGGCTGTAGCTGATGGGCAGCTGGATGCCGGTGCCCTCGAAGAAGTGCTGCGGCTCGAAGTGCGTGGCGACGCTCAGCGACGTCACCTTGTTGCCGCTGCCGCGCGTTTCGCCCACGGAGAGGAAGTTGGCGTCGCGCGAGTTCCAGGCGACGTTGTAGTCGAACAGGTTCGCCACGCGCCCGTTCACGAGCACGCGGTTCGCGAGCCCGACGTCGCGCGAGACGTCGGTGGCGCGCAGCTCGTCGAACCACAGCTGCCCGCTGAAGCGGTGGCTCTGGCTGTGGTTGATGACGCCGAACGAGATGCGCAGCAGGCGCGTGAAGCTCGGCCGGCCCTTCAGCACCAGCGAGTCGCCGTTCTCGAGCAGGGTGTGGTAGTTGATGGGATCCGTCGTCGGGAAGTCGGGATGGAGCTTCGCCTCGGAGAGCTTCGCCATCTCCGCGGTCACCTGGTCCCAGGCGATGTTCCGCGCCACCGAGCTGATCGGCATGCGGCGCTTGACCTCGTAGTAGTTCAGGCCCTGGTTGTCCGAGGCGAAACGCACGAAGTAGAACAGCGAGTCGGTCGCCTGGTCGTACGTGCCCTGCGAGTTGCCGCTCAGGTCCGTCTTGCTCACCTGGAACGCGGCGCTGAACCAGTTCACCTTGGCGTAGCGGCTGTAGTCCTCCGAGATGGAGAACGTGCGGAACGCTTCCAGCGTGTCGCTGGGGAACAGGTCCTCGTATTCGAGCGCGATCGACTGCTCGCGGCGAGCCACCGACTGACTGCCGTTGCGCGTCTCCCCGGGGTCGAACGGCGTCGGGAAGTAGATGTTGGAGTTGTCCACCGAGTTGACCGCGTCCAGCGTCACCGCGGTCTTGAGGCTGTCGCGCTGGAGCGGCGTGAGGTCGGTCGCCTGCCAGCGGCTGCCGACGATGTCGAGCCCGCCGATGACGATCAGGGGACGCTCGTTCACGCTCGTGTTCGGGTAGTCCTGAGGTGGGGCCTCGGGAGCGGGGATGTCCTCGAGCCACACGCGCACGTGCGGGGTGATCGTGAGGTTGGGCGAACCAAAGCGCACGCGCAGGCTGTCGGTGATCGGGATGCGATAGCGTCGCCAGCCGTTCCTGGTGGTGTCCGCGTGCGCATTGCCTTGGAAGTCGCGCAGGACGTCGGTGGCGAGGTACGGGCTGTCCTTCTCGCCGAGGTCGATCGTGTACTCGAAGTAGGCCTCCGTCGTGCCGAGCTTCTCGTCGGGGTACATGTCCTCGGTGTCCGGGATGCGATAGGTGTTCTGGTTGTTCTCGGTGCCGTTCGTGGCCACGTATCGGCGCGGGTCCATGGCCGACTTGAAGTCCTGGATCAGTCCGCCCCAGTCATCGCCCTCGGGGTCCACGCCCGGTCTCGCGGTGATGAGGTCGGGATAGCCCCCCCGGTTGTCGTTGATCGCCTTGATCTCGTCCGCGTTGGTGATGCCGTCGATCCCCGTGTCCTCGTTCACGCCACCGGTCACGGTGAGTTGGTTGTCGCGGGGTTTCTGGTCCTCGGTGTCGAGCAGGCCGTTGGGCGGCCGGTTGGGCGCGCGCATCTGGTCCTCGCTCACGGTCCCGAGGTCGATGTGCAACTTGACGCTCTTGACCAGGGAGCCGTCGCCGCGCACGCGCGGGATGCGGGCGGCGCCCTGGTGGTGGTCGTTCCAGTCGTCCACCCACAGCTCGATGAACTGCGAGCGCGACAGGTCCAGGCCCACCGGGTCCAGGTTGTACGTGAGTCCCGCCCACATGGTGTTGCCGGGCTGGAGCGGCGGCCTCGTCGGCTCGCGCGGGATCGAGACCGCGAGCACGGTGCGCTGGTTGTCGCCCCCCTGGGCGTTGTCGAGGTCGGGACGCAGGTCGTGCTCCTTCACCAGGTCGTCCTCGGTCGTGCTGCCCTGCGAGTTCACCGGCGTGTACCAGTGGACCTCGGCGTTACGCGTGGTGAGCGAGTCGTCGAGGATGCTGTGCGACGTCGCCGCGACGCCGCTCTGCACCAGGTCGGGAATCGAGGGCACGCTCGACCAGCGCCAGCGCTCCGGCGTCATCGTCAGCGACACGGCGTCGCGCACGCCCTCCATGTCGTCCACGTAAACCTCGTTCTTCGTGTTCGGGTTCGGGAACGACATGCCCGCCTCGGCCTGGATGTTGAACTCCGACGGCGTCGTCGTGCGCACGCCGGGCAGGTGGTCGGCGAGGCGGGTGAGGAACATCGGCTTGAAGCGCAGCTCGGTGTTGAGGTCGGTGATGAGCGTCGTCGACGGCTCCTCGCCCAGACGCGGCCGGATGTCCTGCGCTCCCGTGCTCTGGTAGAGGAACGCGCCGGCGAGGCTCTTGTCGCGCCCCTGCAGGCTGAACGCGCTGCCGATCAGCGTTTTGCTCGCCTGCGCGAACAGCGGCGCGTACGAGTAGTCGATCGAGAGCTGGTCGGTGGGCCCGAGCTGGCGTTTGAGCGTGATGCGGCCGAGGTCGTAGTCGATCGTGTAGTCGCGGTCGCGCACCCACTTCTCGCCGTTCACCACCACGCCCTCGGAGTTGTCGAGGACGTTGCCGCGACCGAGCGTGATGTCGCCGCTGCCCGAGCGCGCCGCCGCGAACTCGACGTTGAACCAGTACTTCGCGTTGATCGTCTGCGGGTTGTTGTAGAGGTCGTAGGCGTTGGCATTGGGCGCGTTGACCGCGTCCGCCGTCGCGCCGTCGATGCGGGCGCGCCGCCTCAGGGAATGGCTCACGAAGACGTCGAACGGCCGCGGGTTCGCGCCGATGTCGCGCGGCGCGAACGGCAGCAGGTCCGGCAGGAACAGCGTGCCGTCGTTGTAATCGACCCAGCCTCGCGTCTGCGCGTTTCCGCTCAGGCCGACGCCGTCGACGACGCCGTCGCCGCCGTTGACGTCCGCCGGGACCGGCTGGTTCGTGGTCTCCTTCCACGAGTCGAGGCCCAGCATCTCGATCAGCGGGACGCCGTGCAGGTCCACGCTCGGCGGGTCGCTCTGCCCTGACTGCACCATGAGCTTGAACGACTTGGGATCGATCTGGAACCCGCCCAGGTTGTAGATGTTCTTGAGCTCCAGCTCGCGCACCGGCGCGAACGCCGCCGTGGTGTCGAACCTCGCGGGGGTGTCCGACGTCGGCGTCTGCAGGTTGCGCGGCGCACGCAGCAGCTTCATCACGATCGCGCCCGAATCCGGTCCCGCAGAGGTGATGACGTCGCCGCCGACGTTGATCGGCGCGCCGCGGGC
>DATLUU010000320.1:0-16748 GCA_035577885.1 Verrucomicrobiia bacterium | reverse complement strand
GCGCGTTGGCGCATGCGCACCCATAAGCTAATTGCCTTACCGAACCACCGTGCGGGCGTTTTGCAGCATCGAACCGCGCCGCCCCCTGCTTCAGTCCGGTCGCCACTTCTCACCCGGCACGCCTCGGGCACGCTTCCGGGCGCCCCGTGCATGGCAAAGCGGCCACCCGCTCGCGCAGGTGGCCGCCGCCGACAACCGACCGCCCTACATGCTGAGCTTGTGCGAGAACCCGACGCGCAGCGCGAACTGGTTCACGTCGCTCACGATCCCGTACCAGGCCTCGGCGCGGAAATCGTTCTTGGCGTTCAAGGGCGTGGTGATGCCGCCGCCCAGGTCGAGCCCCAGCTTGGTGTCGTCCCCGGTGGCGCTGACGGTGCCGAAGCCGGGGATGGTTTCCGACGTCTCGGCGTGCAGGAAGTGCAGGCCGAGGCCCGCGCCCGCGAACGGACGGACTTTCGGGTTGGCGACGTCGAAGTAGTACTTGCCGCGCGCGCCGATCGAGATGTCGCGGATCGTGTTCTCGATGCCGAACTGAGAGTCGGTCCTGGACCAGTACTCGATCGTCGGCTCGAGGCCGATCTTGGGCGCGATCTGGCCGAGGTCGGCGAACACGCCGAGGCCGAACGCGCCGTCGAGGTTCTCGGGGCTCACGAACGCGGCGCTCGCGCCGATGGCGCGGAGGCCGATGTTCGACTGCGCCGCCGCCTGCTGCGCGGACAGCAGTCCGAGCGCGAGCACGAGGAGAAGAGCTTTGTGCTTCATGGAGTCCTCCGTGGTTCCACCGCACGCATGGGGCCGCGGTTTCAGGGGGAAGCGGCCGCTGCTGCGACACGGGAGTTATCGTCCATCCGAGAGCTGGCCTTCAGCCGCGGAGGCCGCGGGCGGGTCACGGTTGCGCTTCGCCCTTCACCCCGCGCGCGCGGGGCATTTCGCGCACCGCGTGGATTAGAGTGGTCGGCGGAAACCCGTCACGGAACCCTGGGGAGAGGGCCGCATCCATGACCGAGCGCCGAGCGTCGAGGGGCGGTGGCCGCGGGCACGCGCCACCGACGCCCGCAGCCCCGCTGACGACGCCGCTCCTCGGCTACCGGCCCTCGCTCGACGGCCTGCGGGCCGTCGCCGTGCTCGCCGTCATGAGCTGGCACTACGTCCTTCCCGGCGTGAAGGGCGGCTTCCTCGGCGTGGACATCTTCTTCGTCTTGAGCGGGTTCCTGATCACCCGGCTCCTGGTCGAGGAGTGGGAGCTGTCGTCGCGGATCCACCTTGGCCGCTTCTATCTGCGCCGCATGCTGCGGCTCTTCCCCGCACTCTTCCTGGTGCTGCTCGTCACGCTCCCGATCGTACCCCGGATCTGGACCGGCTATGCGCTCCTCTACGTCACCAACTGGGGGATCCTCGCCGGAAAGCTCAACTCGTGCGCGATCATGCAGCTCTGGTCGCTGTCGGTGGAGGAGCAGTTCTACCTCGTGTGGCCGCCGCTCCTGCTCGGGCTCCTCGCGCTCAAGGTCCCGCGGCGCGTCATCGGCGCCGTCGTCTTCCTGCTCGCCGCATCCTCCGCCGCATTCAAGATCATCGGCTGGCAGAACATCGACAGTTGGAGCCGGTTCTATTTCGGCTCCGACGCGCGCGCCGACGAGCTCCTGATCGGCTGCGGGCTGGCGCTGTTCATGAGCTGGAGCACGGTGCCGCAGCGGACGTGGTTCCGGCGCGCGGTGCAGGTGGCCACGATCCCGGCCCTGCTCTGGCTCGGCTACCTGATCGTCGCCTCCGCGGTCTACTGGCGCCTGCTCTACCAGCAGGCCGGCCTCACGCTCGCCGCGCTCGCCACCTGCATCCTCATCCTCCAGTGCCTGATCGCACCCGTGCCCGGCGTGCGCTCGTTCCTCGCCTGGCCGCCCCTGGTGGTGATCGGGCGGATGTCGTACGGGCTCTACCTCTGGCACACGCCGGTGGCCTGGGTCACCGACGCTCGGCACTACGACTGGGTGCCGATCCTCTCGCGCCCCGTCCAGTTCATCGTGCGCGTGTTGTTGACGTTCGCGATCGCGGGCGCGAGCTACCGCTTCCTCGAGCTGCCGCTCCTCAAGCTCAAGCACCGGTTCTCGCCGGCCGAGCGCGACACCACGACGATCACCTAGGGCGCGCGCTGGGCGACGGCGCGGCCGAAGGCCGCGCCAGCTCTAGAAATGCTCGTCCGGCTCCATCCCGGCGCGCTCGGCCAGCAGCTTGTCCCACGGCGCGCGCCTCCAGTTGTCTGGGCGGGGCCGCGTGTACTCCCACGGCGGCAGCTCGAACAGCAGGAACGCGCCGAGCGCTCGCGCGTAGGGCTCGTAGAGGAGCCGCAGCTCGGCGAGCCGGTGCTGGAACTCGCGGGCCGCCTCCGGGGAGGCGGGTGCGCCGAGCCGCGCTTCGAGCATGCCGATGCACTCCGGCGTGAACCGCTCGCCCGGGACCGGCGTGTACTCGTGGACGAAGATCTGGGTGATGTCCACGAGCGCGTGCCGCGCCATGGCGAACGTGCGCCGCGCCTGCGAAGCACCGGGCGCGCCCCGCGCCAGCAGCACCGCGCTCGAGTCGAGGATGACGACGAGCGTCGCGAGCCACGACTGGTTGATGTGCTGCGAGCGGTAGTAGGCGAGCTGCGGGTACGAGATGTGGGTCTCCAGGAGCTGGGCCGCCCAGCGATCCCAGTCGCGAAGGATGTCGTCGACGCCGCCGTCGCCGAGCTCGAGCGCGGTGCGCTGCAGGAACTCGGCGGCCGTGGGGGGTGAGCCGGCGCGCGCGTCCATCAACGAGATCTCGATCTCGCGCTGCGAGAACGAGCCGTACATCGTGGGCAGGTAGCCCACGACCGTGCCGAGGAAGCCGAACCCCAGTCCCGCTTCGACCACCGCCAAGACCCGGCCGAGCAGCGTGGTGGGCGTGAAGTCGCCGTAGCCGAGCGTGAAGAACGTCTGCCCGCTCGTGTAGAGCTGCGTGCCGAACCCGCGTGCGGGCACGCCGGCGGCCTGGCCCACGGCGACCTCGATCAGCGCGAACGCGAAGATCAGCCCCGAGGCCCAGCAGAAGAAGAGCAGAATGAGCGAGAGCGGGGCGAAGAAGCCGAGCAGCGCCTCGCGCCGTGAACTCGTACGTATCCGCACCGCGAGCGAGCGCCAGAGGCGCCACAGGACGATGTAGAAGTAGCGCGTCAGACGCACCCGCCGGCCGATCCGCCGCGGCACGAGGACGCTTTCGAACGCGTCCCAGACGATCACGAACACGAGCAGGACACCGGCGGCGCCGGACATCATCGGGCCGAAGGTCACGGGCGAGGCGTCCTGGGATCCGTAGCCATCCCGAGCGATTCTAGCCTCACGTGAGCCGCCTCGCGCGCGAGCGCGCCGGCGTGCTGCCGGTCCAGCGCTTGAACGCGCGGTTGAACGTGCTCGGGTCGGCGAAGCCGAGCAGGTAGGCGACCTCGGACACCGCGATGTCGGGCTGCTCGAGGTAGAGCTTCGCCGTGGCCGCGCGCACCTCGTCGGCGAGCGCGTTGTAGGAGTAGCCCAGCTCCTGGAGATGCCGCTGCAGGCTCCGGCCGCTCGTGCTCAGCTCGCGCGCCACGCCCTCGAGCGAGGAGTCCCCGCCGCGCAGCCGCTCGCCGATCGCCTTGCGCGTGCGCTCGACCAGGTCCGGGCCCTTCGGCAGCTTCTGGAGCAGCAGGTCGGCGTGCTCGATCAGCACCTGGAGCACGCCCGCGTTCGCGCCCCGGGTGGGTGTGTCCCACACGGCGCGATCGATCGACATGCGGTTCCATTCGGCTTCGAAACCGACCGGGCAGCCGAAGATGCGCTCGTGCTCCAGGGTGTCCGCCGGCCGCCGGTGGACGAACGTCACCTGGCGGATCGGGAACTCCACCCCGGTGTCACCGCGCACGTGCAGGAGGAACGCCGCGAAGCAGTACTCCGCGTAGGGCCGGGACACGCCCTGGGGGCCGGTCTCGTCCACGATGTCGAACGTGACCGGGTCCCCCGTGTCGTCGATCGGCAGGCGGATCGCGGTGTTGATGAGCGGGAAGTAACGCGCCGCGTAACCGAACGCCTCGCCCACGGTGGCGGCGTTGGCGCCCATGAAGTCGATGACCTTGTAGGCGCCGATCGGGCACGCCTCGGCCGCGTGCAGTGACAGCACCGGATCGCGCGAGAGCTCGTACGCCTTCGCCCAGAGCGCGCTCACCTTCGCCGCCTCGAGCCTCGCGTCGGGATCGTCGAGCGTGTCGCGGCTGATGCCGACCGAGCGGAGCAGGGTCGCGGCGTCGAGTCCCAATCGCTCGCAGGCGGCGACCATCGCCCGGCTGGAAACCGACAGCACCGTCCCGCTGCGCGACCACATGGCGGTCGAATCTAGCCGGGTTTGGCGCCCGGCGCACAGTCTTTGGCGCGCCGGGCAAAAACTCGCAATCCCTTGGCGGCGTAACCTTTCCATCGCGCCGATTGCGGCGCGCGATTCCCCTTCACGCCCGCGGCTCGCGGGGGAGGTCCATGCCATGGCGAGTGCTCGCAACCTTCTCGTCGCCCTGATGGTCCTGGCGCCGGCGACGGCGCTTGCCCACGATTCTTCCGATCCGCCGCTCCATGTCGACGCCAGCGTCGAGGACTGCTCGGTCGAGTTCTCGGCCGACCTGACGCAGGACGCGTTCCGCCGCTTCGCGCGTGAGTTCGGCTCGCTCTCGGCGTTCAAGCCCTCCGCCCCGGCCGCGACGCTCGGCCGCGGTCACGTCACGCTCGGGCTCGAGCAGTTGAACTTCACCGTGGAGGAGCACTCGGATGCGTGGAACGACACCTTCGCGCACCCGAATGCCGAGCACGACCTCGGCGCCGACAAGTCGTTCCCGCTGGCGCGCGTGCGCTTCGGCGTGACGGACAAGCTGGACCTGGGGGCGTACTGGACGCGCAACCCGAACGCCAACTACGGCTGGCTCGGCCTCGAGGCGAAGTACGGGTTCGCGCAGTCCGCGGGGGAGACGCCGGTGCAGTTCGCCAGCCGGCTCGCGTACACGAAGACGCTCTACGTGCACGACATGGACATGCACACCATCACCGCAGAGGTGGGCGGAAGCCGTACGTACTGGAGCCGGCTGACACCGTTCGTCTACCTGGGGAGCGACGTGGTGATCGCGCGCGAGCGCAGCGACGTGGTGGCGCTCCACAGCGAGACGCAGTTCGTGCCGCACGCGATCGCCGGCGCCGAGCTGCGGTGGTGGCACCTGGCGCTCGGCGGCGAGGTGGTGGCGGCCACGGTGCCGAGCTACCAGTTGAGCGTGGCGACGGCGTTCTGAAACAGGCATCCCCCGACCGCGCCCGGACGGCGTTCCACCGTCCGGGCGCGGCCGTCTACGCCGGCTTCGCCAGGACCAGCCGCATGCGGTCGAAGTCGAACGTCACGCTCCACGCGCGCAGGAACCCATGCGAGACCAGGCCGTCGATCTGGAATCCCATCCCGCGCTCGAGCGACGGCGGGAAAGCACCGAAGATGCCGAGCAGGTCGCCGGCCTCGGCGGCACCCAGGGTCAGGCGCCGCACGCGGAACGGCGCGGCGCGCACGGGCCCGCCGCCGCCGATGCCGGTGCGCGCGCTGCCCGTGTCCGGGAGCGGGATGCCGGCGTCGCGCAACGTCGAGACCGGAGCGGTGAACGCCGGCCCCGCCATGCCCGAGTCCACGAACCAGGTCTTCACCGCGCTCGAATCCAGCGTGCCGGACGCCACCATGAAGTGGTCGCCGGCCATCCAGAACGGGATCTCGATCTGTCCCGTCGCCGGTGGCGAGCCGCGGCGCACGAGCACGAGCCGTGCGTGCGGGTAGTCGAGCGTGGCGCGAAAGTGATAGAGGAACACGGTGCCGATCACGCCCGCGACCGGCCGGCCCATGGCGATCGGCGCGAAGCGCTTGGTGTCGAGCAGCGCCAGCGGCACGCCGCGCACGGTCAGGGGCCCGAGGTTCAAGGAGTCGAGTCGCGACTGGGTGACCGAGCTCTTCCGGCCGCCCGCGAACGTGCCCATCTCCTCGCCGTAGGTCGCGAGCCCCAGCGTGTCGGCGAGGGCGGGGTCGAGCGCCAACTCGCTGCCCCCGGTGTCGATCAGGAAGAAGTAGGGGCCGCGGCCGTTCACGGTCATCGATACGAGCGGCAGCGGGTCGACCTGGATCATCGGGATCGCGACGCTGTCCGGGCCCTCGATCCGCCACGGCCTGCTCGCTCCGAACGACGCGAGCTTCGCCGCCTTCGCCTCGCGCCCGGCGAGCTTGAACTGGGCCGCGGCGGTGGCGTAGTCGTCCTGCCGATACGAGATCTCGCCGAGCAGAGACGCCACGCGGATGGGGGTCGCACCGGAAGCGCGAGCCTTCTCGATCAGCGGCCTGGCCGCGGCGAGCCGGTTCGAGAACAGCGCGATCTGGCCGCGGCGGAGCAGCGCGAGCGTGTCCTTCGGCTGCTTCGCGAGCATCGTCGCGTAGCCGCGGTCCGCTTCGTCGAACCGCGCGGCAACGAAAGCCGACTCGGCGTCGGCGCGGACCTTCTCCGGCGTCGCGGCTTCGGCTGTGGCGGCGAACGTGGTCCACGAGAGCACGACCAGCATCCAGCGTGTTCGCATCGGGTTCCTTCCGAGGGGAATGGGACCGCGGGCAGTTGAAGTCCTGAGACAGCCGCCGCGCGTGAAGGGTTGGTGACCGGTCAGCGCGATCTCAGGATGTGCTCCGCGACGTTCGTCGCCGCCCAGCCGCAGCCCAGGAGCGTGCCGCTGCCCGCCTCCCACATGCGGTGGAGCCCGACGAAGTGGATGCCGGGCGCGCGCGAGACGCCCTGGCGCTGGTAGGGCGCGCCGTTCTCGGCGAGCGCTCCGGGCACGCGGATCCACGAGAAGTCGTGCCGGTAGCCGGTCGACCAGATGACGGTGCCGACCCCCTCGGCCGCGAGATCGATCGTGCCGAGATGCTGGAGCTTCGAGAGCTCCGCTTCGCGCCAGTGGCTCTCCAACTCGGGCTCGGGAGCGTCCTCGCCGCGCCCGCGCACGAAGTCGCGGATGCGGTGGATGAACGTTCGCGCCACCGCATCCCCCGAGCGCAGCAACGGCTCCAGGTCGGGGGCGAACGTCGCCCGCGTGCCGTCCACGGCCAGGAGGTGACCCGCGAGCCGCACACCCGAGCGCCACGCGGTGCCGACGTTGAAGTCGACCTCACCCCAGCGAGCGAGGTACGTGAACGGGTAGTCGAGCGTGGGCTTCTCCGGGTCGGCGACGACCGAGCGGTAGTCGCCGTTGTCCCAGCGCCAGTGCATCTGGTCGCGGCCGTAGACGCGCCGTGGCACCCACCCATGCCGGCCCACCGCGACCGTGACCGCGCGGCCGGCGCGCGCGAGCTCGTCGGCGATCTGGAGCCCCGACTGGCCCGCGCCGACCACGAGCACGCCGCCCTCCGGCAGGTCCTCCGGTGCCCAGTAGTCATCCGTGTGGATGGAGTGGATCCCGGGTGCGAGGTTCGCGGCCATCGCGGGCATGCGAGCGTCGCCGAACGCGCCCGTGGCGACCACGACGTGGCGGGCGCGCAGCTCGCCGCCCGTGGTACGTACGCTGAAGCCGCCATCGTCCGCCGGGCGCACGTCGCTCACCGCCGTGGCGGTGCGTATCGGGGCCGCGAACGAAGCCGCGTAGCGTTCGAGGTAGTCGAGGAGTCCGGCGGTGTCGAGGAACGCATCCGGTTCGGGACCGTCGTACTCGCCGCCGGGGAGCAGGTTGAGCGAGTTCGGGCTGACGATGCGGAACGACCGCCAGCGCCGCGTGCGCCACGTGTGCCCGAGCTCGCCGCGCTCGAGCACCACGTGCTCGATGCCACGGTCGGTCAGCTCGTGACTTGCGGACAAGCCGGCCTGGCCGGCACCGATCACGACGGTCTCGACGTGCTCCACGCGGGGATTGTGGAAGCGCGGCCCCGCGGAGACAAGGCGGGTGAAGAGCGGGGGGCCGCATCCGCACAGATGCGGATGGAACGAGACCTTGCCGCCCGCGTAGACTGGTCGCACGCATGAAGCCCGCGACGCTGCTCCTCGTCTTGCTCGCGCTCGCCGGCTGGCCGCGCGCCAGCCGGGCGCAGGGCTCGACGCCGTTCCACACCAACTCCGAGATCCACCCCAGCTTCTGGGTGTACCACGATCCGGACGGCGACGTGTCGGTGAAGGAGTTCGCGTTCTTCCGCAACATCGTCGCGCACAACGACACCAGCACCATCGGCGATTCCGTCGTCGTCCAGGTGCGGCTGCGGGACCTCTTCCACCTCGTCTACCAGCGGAGCGGCGGGCTCCACCTCGCCGAGACCACGTTCGGCCACGCGTGGTCGCCCGACCTGCTCCACTGGGCGGTGGACACGCTGGCGTTCGCGGTGGACACGACGTGGTGGAATCGCCATCACGTGTGGTCGCCGAACCTGATCGAGGTGAACGGCCGCACGTACATGTTCTACACGGGCGTGGACGATCAGGAGGACCAGCGGATCGGGTACGTGTCCACCGCGGTGCTCGATACCTCGAACACGAGGTGGGATTCGCCGCGTGTCATGGTGTGGGAGGCGGAGAACACCGGCTGGGCCGTGCCCGACCCGCCGATCTACAGCGGGCAGACGCAATTCCGTGACTGCTTCCTCATGAAGGATCCCGAGAACGCCGGCTGCCTGCTCATGTACTTCGAGGCCCACGACTCCCTGGATCTCTCCCTGGGCGGGCTCGTGGTCGGGGTGGCACGCAGCGATCCGGGGAGCGTCGACAGCTGGCACGACCTCGGCTACTTCCCGAACACGCTCAGGAGCGTCACCAACGTCCCGCAGCTCGAGAACCCGCACGTCTTCTCCGTGAACGGCACCGGCACGCACGTGCGGTTGATGTTCTCGAACGCGGGTTCGCCGCCGGGCGAGAACGGGCACACCACGCTGCGCTTCGAGACGCTGGCCGAGGGCGCGAGCCCGGCCGACACCACGCGCACGAACTGGAGCCTGCCGATCATCCTCGAGCAGTACCTGAACAACGTGCCGACGACATTCGGCTGGAGTGGGAGCGAGGAGCTGCACGTTCCCGGGGCCGACTACCTCGCGGGGTTCACCGCCTGGTCCTCGGGATCCACCGGTATCGCCTTCGCGCGCCTGTCCTGGAACGGCGACAACTTCACGCTCGGCGCTCCCAGCGTCACCTCCGTGGACGAGTACCGATCGCCCCTGCGGGGCGTGAGCCTGGCGCTCGCCGATTGGGGGCCGCACGCTCGCGCCGCGACGTTCCTGGTCGACGCGCCGGCGGAGCTGCGGGCGCGGCTGGAGGTGTTCGACGCGCAGGGCCGCCGCATCGCGACGCCGTTCGCGGGCGTGCTCCCGCGCGGCCGCTCGACCGTGACCTGGACGCTGACGACGCCCGCCGGCGGGCCGGTGGCGAGCGGCGTCTACTTCGCGCGCCTGTCGTTCGCCGGCGGTGAGCGCAGCGTTCAGCTCGCGATCGCGCGCTGACCCGCACCGCGCTCGCTACAGCTCCTTCTTGAAGAACTTGAGCAGCTCCGCCCACGACTTGTGGTCGGCGTCGGCGTTGTAGGCGAGGCCGGGCACGCCGGCGCTGTCGGCTCTGGGATTGGTGAAGCTGTGCTTCGCGCCGGGGTAGGTGATGATGCGGTAGTTGGCGCCGGCGGCCTTCATCTCCTTGTCGAACGCGGCCACGGCCTCCGGTGGAACCATCGGGTCCGCCCCGCCCGCCTGGATCAGCAGCTTCGCCTTCACCTTGCCGGGCTCCGCCGGGTGCTGGGTCGCGAGCGCGCCGTGGAACGTGGCCACCGCCTTCAGGTCCTCGCCCGAGCGCGCCATCCCCAGCACCACGGCGCCGCCGAAGCAGTAGCCGATGGCGCCGATTCGCGCGGGATCCACGTGCGGGTCGGCCTTGAGCAGGGCGAGCGCGGCGTCGAATCGCGACGGGATCGCTGCCGCGTCCTGCATCGCCTCGGCGACGAAAGCCTGCGCGGAATCCGGATGCGTCGTCGCCTTCCCCTTGCCGAACATGTCCAGCGCGAACGCCACGTAGCCGGCGCTTGCGAGCTTGTTCGCGGCGTTTCTCGCGTGCTGGTTGTGGCCCCACCACTCGTGGACGACGATCACGCCGGGGTGCTTGCCCTTCACCGCATCGTCCCAGGCCATGTAACCCTGGAGCGGGACGCCGTTCGCTTCGTATTCGACCACTTTCGACTTCACGGCGGCGGAAGCACTCGCGGCCAGCGTGGCGGTGAACAGGGCGGCGAGCGGGAGCAGGAAACGCGTTCGCATGTGGGCCCTCGACGGTTCGGGAACGGTGGGCGAGGATGGTGACCGCTCCGCTCAGCCTAGCAGACCGCGCCGGTCGCTCGCGCCCACGTGGAGCGTGTGGGGACACCGAACGGAGGGCCGACCGCTCATGTCGCTGCTCGGGATAGCCGTGCTCGTGCTCGGCTTCATCCTGCGCGCGAACCCCCTGCTCATCGTGTTCGCGGCGGCGCTCGTCACCGGCATGGCGGCGGCGTGGACGCCGGGTGCCGACGCCGGCACGCTCGCCCACGCCGCCCTCGCCACGCTGGCGTCGTTCGGCAGGGCGTTCAACGCCAACCGCTACGTGAGCGTGGTCTGGCTCGTCCTCGCGGCGATCGGCATGCTCGAGCACCTCGGGCTCCAGGAGCGCGCGCGGACCTGGATCGCGAGCGTGCGCGCGGCGACCGTGGGGCGTCTGCTCGCGGTCTACTTCGTGCTGCGCCAGCTCACCGCCGCCCTCGGGCTCACCTCGCTCGGGGGGCAGGCGCAGATGGTGCGCCCGCTCATCGCGCCCATGGCCGAGGGCGCGGCCGAGGCACGCTTCGGGCCGCTGCCCGATCGGATCCGCTTCATGATCCGAGCGCACTGCGCGGCGGCGGACAACATCGCGCTCTTCTTCGGCGAGGACATCTTCATCGCCATCGCCTCGATCCTGCTCATCAAGGGCTTCCTCGAGCAGAGTGGCATCATCGTTCAGCCGCTCGAGCTCTCGCGCTGGGCCATCCCCACCGCGCTCGCCGCGCTCGCGATCCACGGCGTGCGCCTGGCGCTGCTCGAGCGGCGGTTGCGGCGCATGCTGAGCCCGCGCGGGGAGCGCACGTGATCGGGCTGCCGCACGCGTACGCGATCGGGGGTGTGTTCTTCGCCGCGAGCGCGTGGTTCTCGGCCCGCGACCGCAGCAACCCGCATCGACTGCGGGCGGGCGCGTTCTGGGCGCTGCTGGCGCTCAGCTTCCTTGCCGGCGACCGGCTGGGCGATCTCGGGAACGGGGTGCTCGTCGTGGGCCTGGTCGTGCTCGCCGAACTCGGAACGGGACGCAGCTCGCAGGGCACGTCGACGGCGGAAGCGCGCCGAGCCGGCGCCGCGCGGCACGGCGACCGGCTGTTCATCGTGGCGCTGGTGATCCCCGCGACCGCCCTCGCCGGAACCGTGCTCGCGAAACAGACGAAATGGGGAGCGAAGCTCATCGATCCCGCGCAGGCGACGCTCGTCTCCCTCGTCCTCGGCGTACTCGTGGCGATCGGGGTGGCGCAGCTCTGGCTCCGGCCCGACGCTCGAAGCCGAGCGGCGGCACTGGGCGCGCCGCTGCGCGAGGGCCGCCGGCTGCTGGACGCGGTCGGCTGGGCCGCGATCCTGCCGCAGATGCTGGCCTCGCTCGGCGTCGTGTTCCTCGCTTCGGGGGTGGGCACGCAGGTCGGGCGCCTGTTCTCGGAGCACCTGGCGCTGGACTCGCGCTTCGCCGCCGTCGCCGCCTACTGCGTGGGCATGGCGTTCTTCACCATGCTCATGGGCAACGCCTTCGCGGCGTTCCCGGTCATGACTGCGGCGGTCGGCCTGCCGGTGGTGGTGCACCATTTCGGCGGCAGTGCGGCGGTCGTGAGCGCGATCGGCATGCTGTCGGGCTTCTGCGGCACGCTCATGACGCCCATGGCCGCGAACTTCAACGTCGTGCCCGCGAACCTGCTGGAGCTGCCCGATCGCGACGCGCCCTTCAACGCCGTGATCCGCACCCAGGTCCCGACCGCGCTGCCGCTGCTCGCGGCCAACATCCTGCTGATGTGGTGGCTGGCCTTCCGCTGACACAGCCGACTACCATGCCGAGATCACGGGAGGGAGACCGATGAGAACGATCCGCATCGCCGCGCTGGGACTTGTCCTCACTTGCGTGCTCGCGGGCTGCGCGCGACGAGGGCTCTCGCCCCGCACCGGCATGGTCGACGTGCCGGGAGGGAAGGTCTGGTACCAGGTCGTCGGCTCGGGCACGAAGACGCCCTTGCTGTTGCTGCACGGGGGCCCGGGCGTTCCCAGCTACTACCTCAAGCCCCTCGCTGCGCTCGCCGACGAGCGACCCGTCGTCTTCTACGACCAGCTGGGATGTGGGCGCTCGCCGGCTCCCGCTGACACCTCGCTGTGGAAGATCGACCGGTTCGTGCAGGAGCTCGCTGCCGTCCGCAAGGCCTTGGGCCTGGAGCGCGTGCACCTCTACGGCACCTCGTGGGGGACGATCCTCGCTCTCGAGTACATGAAGACGGACCCCAGCGGTGTCGAGAGCATCGTCATGGCGAGCCCGGCGCTCGACCTCCACCAGTGGATGCGCGATGCCGACAGCCTTCGGCACACGCTGCCCGACTCGATACTCGAGGTGATCGAGACCGAGGAGAAGAACCACACCACCGACTCTCCGGCATATCAGGATGCGATGATGGCGTACTACCGTCTCTACATCGCGCGGCGCCAGCCGTGGTCGGCCAACCTCGATTCCGCGTTCGCGCAGATGGGACAGTCGGTCTATACGACGATGGACGGCCCGAGCGAGTTCGAGGCCACCGGAACGCTTCGCGACTACGACGGCCGCGATTTCCTCGGAAAACTCACGGTGCCGGTGCTCTACACGTGCGGCGAGTACGACGAAGCGCTCCCGCGCACGGTGGCGTCGTTCGCGGCGGCCACGCCGGGCGCCGAGATGCAGATCTTCCCCGGCGCGGCGCACTGTACGGCCGAAGATGATTCCGCGAGCTACGTTCCGGCGATCCGCGCGTTCCTGCGGCGGGTGGAGGCGAAGTCACCGGGCCGTTGATCGGCGGCACTCATCAGGACATTTCGAGAACATCCCTGAGGATGGGCGTGTCCTAGCATCCCCATCGATGCTTCCGCTCGCATCGATCGTCATCGCGTTGATGCTCACGAGCTCCGGCCGCGCCGAGGCTGGCGGAGACTCGCTCGCGGTGTCGCCCGCCACGATCGCCCGACCGCCCGCCCCAGCGCCGTGGCCTTCGACCGTCCAGGTCGGCGCACCGTCCATCAACAGCGCCTCGCCGGACCTCGTGGATCACGCAGGGTTCCCCGCGCTCGCGGGTGTCGCCTGGGACGAGCGCCTGGAGAAGGGACCCGATGACCGCGCGATCACGGTCAACGTCACGCCGCTGGCGCTGGCGCGCGTCGTCCGCGGCGACGCGGCGAACGGCAGCGAGACGTGGAACGAACTGCTGCAGCGCGTCGCGGCGCGGGTCACGATCGGCGGGCCGCCGCAGAAGATCGCGCGCCGGAATCCCGGTCGCGCGGGCCGGCCCTCGAACCACGTCACCAGCGAGCTGAAGCTGGTGCTGCTCGGGAACGGCTCCGAGCGCTCGCCGGCCGCCCGACCCACGCTGGCGCTGGCGCTGGCGGCGGACAACCTCGCGACCGGCTACGGGCTCGATCGCTATGGCGCCACGCTCATCGCCGAGCGCGGCGGGCCGTTGCGGTGGACGGCGAACGCGGGCTACGACATCGTCGAGCGCTACCACGCGCCCGTGCGCATCGAGCAGACCAAGCTCGCGACGGGCGTGGCGTGGCGGCTGTTCGGGATCACGGGGCGCCCGGTGGAGCTGGCGCTCTCCGGTGGCTGCCTGTTGCGCACGCGGAACAGCGCCGATTGGCAGGACGGCGCGCAGGTGAATGTGCCGATCACGAGCGCGCTCCGGCTCTCGGCCGCGATGCGCCGCTCGGAGCGTCCCGAGCTTCCGGGGCAGGACCAGATGCGCGAGGTCGTGAGTCTCGCCTACGCGCTGGACGGTGCGCCGCGCTGACGCGGCGCGTGTCATGGCCGCGGCCACGACGTCCTCGGAGCCCTAGCCCATGGCGCTCGCCCCCGGCACCCGCCTCGCTCACTACGAGATCGAAGGACTGCTCGGCGCCGGGGGCATGGGCGAGGTCTACGCCGCGCGCGACACGCGCCTCGAGCGGGAGGTGGCGATCAAGGTGCAGCCATCCGAGCGCGTGGAGGACGGGGACTCGCGCCGACGGCTGATCCGCGAGGCGCGGCTCGCCGCCAGGCTCAACCATCCGCACATCTGCACCATCCACGACGTGGGTGACGAGGCCGGCGTTGCCTACATCGCGATGGAGCGGGTGCGCGGGCGTGCGCTCGACCAGCTGATCCGCCCCGAAGGCCTCGCGCCCGGGACCGTGGCGGGCCACGGCGCCCAGATCGCGGACGCGCTCGCGTACGCCCACGAGCATGGCATCGTCCATCGCGACCTCAAGTCCTCGAACGTGCTGGTGACGAGCGGCGGACAGGTGAAGGTGCTCGACTTCGGCCTCGCCCGGCAGCTCGAGGCGGTGAGCGAGGACCAGCCGACGCGGACATGGACGCGACCCGGTGTGCTCGTCGGCACGCCCCATTACCTGGCGCCCGAGATCCTGCGCGGAGGCGCGGCCGACGTGGGCAGCGATCTGTGGTCGCTCGGGGTGGTGCTCTACGAGATGGCCTGCGGCGTGCCGCCGTTCCGCGGCGCGACGCTCATCGACCTCGGCGCCGCGATCCTGAACGCCGACCCCGGGCCATTGCCGGCTCGGGTGCCGCGCTCGCTCGCCGCCGTGATCGAACGTTGCCTGGCAAAGGATCCGGCGCAACGCTATCGCAGCGCGGGCGAGGTGCGCGCCGCCCTCGAGGCCATCGGCTCCGGCGCTCCCGTGACCACCGGCCCACCGGCGCGGCGTCGTGTCGGCGGCTACGCGATCGCGGTCGTCGCGATCGTGCTCGTCGCGACCGCGCTGGTACTCGATGCCGGCGGGATCCGGTCGCGGCTCTTCGGCGCCGCCCCTGCCGGGCGAGTCGCATCGCTCGCGGTGCTGCCGCTCGCGAACCTGTCCCACCAACCCGATCAGCAGTACTTCGCCGACGGCATCACCGACGAGCTCATCACCCGGCTCGCCCAGACGGGAGAGACGCGCGTGACCTCGCGCACGTCGGTGATGGCACTCCAGGGGAGCGCGCTGCCGCTGCCGCAGATCGCGCGCCGGCTCGGCGTGGACGCGATCGTCGAAGGCTCGGTGGAGCGCTCGGGCGACCGCGTGCGCATCAGCGCCCAGTTGATCCGCGCCGCCACCGACGAGCACCTGTGGGCGCAGAGCTACGAGCGCGACCTGCGCGACGTGCTGGCGCTGCAGGACGAGGTGGCGGGCGCGATCGCGCGTGCCGTCGAGGGCCGGCTCGAGCCGGCGGCACACTCGGGCACCACGGCGCCCGCAGTATCGAGGCACGGCTACGAGCTCTACCTGCGCGCGCTCGACACTTACCGGCATTGGGATCGCTACAGCGACCGCGCCGCGATGGCGTTGCTCGAGCAGGCGATCCGGGAGGACTCGAGCTACGCGCCACCGTGGGCGGCGATGGGGCTCGTCTACCTGGACGGGCCGGGACAGTTCGGGACCCGCGAGGACGATGTGTCGCGCGCTCGCGGGTCCGTGGTGCGCGCGCTGGCGCTCGACCCGCGACTGGGGCTCGCGTATGCGGTCAAGGCGCAGATCGAGCTCGAGCAGGACTGGGACTGGCGCGCGGCCGAGACCGACTTCAAGCGGGCGATCGAGGACGCCCCGAGCCTGTTCGAGGCGCATCACGGCTATGCCCACCTGCTCATGAACGTGGGCCGCGAGCCCGAATCGATGGCGCAGAGCCGTACCGCGCTCGCCCTGGATCCGCTCAATCCCGCGGCCGTGCTCCACATGGGCTATTGCGAGCTCGCACGCGGGGAGCCGAGACTGGCGGTCGAGCGATTCCAGGCCGGTCTGCGACTCGACCCCGGCTCGACGGAAGCCTATCGGTTCCTCGCGGAGGGTTACGCCCTGAGCGGCCGCTGGGACGAGGCCGCGGCCGCCGAGGCGGAGGCGTTCCGGCGCGGCGACCCCGCCGATACCGCGAGCTCCGCGCTGCCGCTCCGCTCGAGGCTGGCGATGACCGCAGTGATCGCCGCCCGGCGCGGGCACACGGCGGATGCGCTCCACCTGCTGTCGGGCATGATCGACGGCGCGAACCGCGGAACCGTGCTCGCCTCGGATGTCGCCAGCATCTACGCCCTGCTCGGCCGGAAGGACGACGCGTTCCGCTGGCTCGACCGCGCGTTCGCGGGGCACGAGACGCCCCTGATCGCGCTCAAGACCAACCTGTACATGGCCTCGCTTCGCTCGGACCCGCGCTTCGAGGTGCTGCTGCGACGGATCGGGTTGCCGGCGTAGCCCCACGGCTCGCTACAGGGTTCCCGGTAGGCGCGACCTGTGTTGCCACCACGAACTGCGTCAGGCGTTCTCCCCATGAGAGCGCCGTATCGTGTCCGATGATATTCCGCCATGTGAAGGCGCCGATTTCCGTGCTATTCCTCCCCGAGGGCCGCGTGACCTCATGCACGGAGACCGACGCACCCCACGGCGCCGGCGCT
>DATLUU010000319.1:0-5042 GCA_035577885.1 Verrucomicrobiia bacterium | reverse complement strand
TACCCACGTGCCGGATGCGGTGCTCGAGAACGCGCCGTTCGCAGACGCGCTCGCGGATCTGCTGGTCGGCATGGTGGGCCCGGACCATGGGCTCCTGCTCGCGGCCTCCGCGGCCACGCTCCTCTCCCGCGAAGGTCTGCGCCGGTTCGGCGAGGCATGGGCCAGGCGACCCAAGACCGACGAGGTCCTGTATGACGGCGTGACGGGCGAGATCCTGGACGCGCTCGCCGAGCGCGACATCACGCCGGTCGCGCTGCTGCACGCGATCTTCAGCACGACGTGCGGTGAGTTCCCGATCGAGCTGACCCAGAGCTGGTGCCGCGCGCTCGCCATGCTCTACATCCGCGGCGGCGAGCCCGGGCGCACGGTGACGCTCGAGCTGCTGGCGCGGCATCCGTACCCGAAGGACGTGAACGAGTACAACAACCGCCGCGACTTCTACGACCCGCTCCAGAGCGTCATGTACGCCGCGTGGGAGCGCCAGGACGCGGACGTGCTCGGCCTCGCGTTCGAGCGGTTCGCGATCCCCTACTTCTGGAAGGGCTCGAAGGCGCTGATGTCGAAGCGCGAGCCATTCTACGCCGCACGCAACTACGCGGCGCGGAGCGACACCGGCGAAGGCGTGTCGCTGGCAGACGTGTGGGCCCTCGCCTCGAAGGCAGGCCGCACCGCGGCCACGGTGAAGGCCGCACTCCGGCACGCGGAGTTGTGCGAGGCGCCGCGCACGTACCTCGACCTGGCGTCCCCCGAGGACTTCGACGGTCTTGGCGACGACGTGCTGGCGTTGCTCGAGTCCTCGAGCCCGACCGTGCTCGCGTCGGGCCTCGCGGTCCTGGGCCGGGTGCCCGCGGTCGTCGCGGATCGCGCGGAGGAGGCGGTGACGGCGGCCGCACGCGGGCTCACCTCGACGCGCAGCGGCGCGGCGAAGGAGGCCGCGGTCGCGCTGGCGGCGCTCGCCAACGCGCATGCGCGCGTTCGCCAGCAGGCGTACGCGGCGCTCGCCGACGGTCTCGAGCTCGAGGCGACGCCCGTGCTGCAGGCGATCATGAAGAGCATGAAGACGGTGCCGGGCAAGCTCCCGAGCGACGCGCGCATGCGCATCCTCGAGCTGTCGAAGAGCGACCCGGGCAAGTTCGAGAAGCTGGCGAAGCCGCTGCTCGCGGCGTAACGGACATGGAGACCACGTTCGCGTATCACGGCGAGAGCGGCCTCGATCGCGACGTCCTGCGGTTGGCGCCCAACATCATCCGCGATCCGGCCCGGTTCCGCGGCCGGATCGTGGATCCGCTCGGCTTCCGCGACGCGATGCTCGCGCTCCACGACGTCGTCCGCTCGGAGCTGTACGTGTCACCGGAAGAGCTCGAGCGGCGGATCCTCGATCCGCTGATCACGGTGACGCCCGAAGGGGTGTTCTTCGAGGCGCTTTCGCTCGACGAGTCGAGCTACGGCCGGATCGCGATGCGGCCGGGCGCGCTCGACGGCCTGCACGACACGGCGTACGGCTGCACGAACATCAGCTTCTCCCCCCTGCTGGTGTCGGGGCTGCGGCAGATCCGCAGCGGCGCCGCGACGCACCTCGAGGTGGCACGCGAGGGGATCGTCGTCGAGCAGCGCGAGCGGCAGGATCGCGAGGACAAGATCGACCTGCCGGACTCGTGGATGCGCGGGTTCCTCGAGGTGCAGGCGGCGCTGCGGCTGCCGGCGCACCTGCTGCGGCTCGCGACGATCGATCTGGCGAACGTGCTGGCGTACTTGAAGGGCCGCAAGGAGAAGGAGTCACCTCGCGGTCTCGTCTTCGAGCTGGGTCCGACACCCAGGGTGACGGTGCAGCCGTGGGACAAGACGTTCACCCTGCGGAAGTCGACGTACGCGGGGCCGCCCGCGACGGTGAAGGTGTGGGGACGGCGACGGCTGCTGCTGCTCGACAAGGTGCTCGCGCGCACGAAGGAGATCCGCGTGCGGTTCCTGGGCACGGGCGGGCCGTCGTTCTGGACCTGCGACCTCGGCGACATCACGTTCCTGCTCGGCATGAGCGCGTGGTCGGCGCGCGAGTGGACCGCGAACGACTGCTTCCGTCTCTTCGAGCCGCCCGCTGCGGACGAGAGGACGCTGGCGAAGACGCTCGCCACGCTGGAGGAGCACTTCGTGATGAAGGTCGGCGATCGCGGCGCCTTGAACCAGCTCTGTCTTCAGGGTCGAGCGATGTACGACCCCGAGACCGACCGCTGGTTCGCACGCCGCGTGTTCACCGAGAACCCGCCCGACCTGTCCCCCATGACGCAGCGCGAGCGCGAGGCCGAGGAGATGGTGAGCCGCGGCCAGGTCCAGGACGTCGTGCTCAAGGACGGCCGCCACGAAGCGCTCGTGAAAGGGCGGTACCGCGTGGTGTGCGAAGTGGGCGGCGACGGTCGGCTCGCCGCCGGCCGCTGTGACTGTGCGTTCTACGTCCGCATGAGCCTTCAGCGCGGGCCGTGCAAGCACCTGATCGCCCTGCACCGGAAGGTGATGCGGGCGGCATAGGCCCCCGGGGTGCCAGCGCAGGAGTCTGCGTCGCACACGCCTGAACCTGATTCACGATGAATGCGGCGGCGCGTGTCTCGTGGCACCAAACGAAGTGAGATGCGCCGATACTCAATGCGGTGTTCACGATGACTTTGCGTGCTTCGTTCGCGAATCCTCTGGATTCCACTCATCGCGTGTACGAAGTTACGGCTGCGTATCGTCGACTCCTGCTCCGGGGCATGCCGACCCGACCGGAGCTCCCCTCTTGTCTCACTCGGACGGATCCGGCTCTCTGGAGCAAGCAGTGTGAGCACGGTCTTCCGAAGACTCGTGGGCGCTCTCGCAATTGTTTCGCCCGCAACGCGTGGGCGCGCCATCCGAGCCGCGTTCTGCGTGCTGATGTTCGTCGCCCCCGCGAGCGCCTCGGCGCAGATCTACTACGTGGACCAGGCGAGTGCGTCGTGCTCGCCCACCGGTCCTGGCACCGAGGCGCAGCCCTACTGCACGATCACCGCAGCGCTCAACGCGCACAACGGGCCGGGGATCACAATCCGGGTGAAGCCGGGGACGTATCGCGAGCAGGTGACGGTGCCCGCGTCGGGTGCGTCCGGGAGTCCGTTCGTCATCGAAACGGTCGGCACGGGCGTCATCGTGGACGGGGCCGACAGCTACTCGACACCGGCGAGCTGGGTGCTCCTCTCCGGCAACGTCTACCGCGCCGCCGCGGTGACCCTGCCCCCCAACCAGGTGTTCAAGAACGGCACACGTCTCACGCCGTCCACCGCACAACCCGCGAGCCTCCCGCCGAACTCGTTCGTATGGGTGTCCGGCGAAGGGCTCTACGTCAACGTCGGCGGCGGGAACCCGGGCAGCCAGCAGTTGCTCGTCGGGCAGCGCCTCTACGGCTTCAATCTCAACTCGCGATCGTGGGTCAACATCACCGGATTCACGGTCCGCAACGCCGAGGACCGCGGCTTCAACCTCGGCGCGTGCTCGAACGTGATCGTATCCAGCAACGATGTGAGCTTCTCGAACGGCTATGGGATCCGCCTCAGCAGCTGCACCACCGTCACCATCCAGAACAATCGCGTCTCCTACTCGAACTTCCATGGCATCGGGCTGCTGGCGAGCACGACCGGGTGCATCATTCGCGGCAACGAGACCTTCTCCAACGTGGACCCCGCGGTCTCGAGGGCGAACGGGATCTACCTGACGGCGTCGTCGAACAACACCGTGTCAGCCAATCGCGCCCACCACAATCAGGATACCGGCATCTTCTTCACCGGTGGCGCGAACAACAACATCGCGTTCAACAACGTGTCCTATGCCAACGGTGACCACGGCTTCGACCACCTGTCGAGCACGGGAACGATCCATGTCGACGACGTGTCGTACGGGAACTTCCACGACGGCTTCTCGATCGAAGGCACTGCTTCCAATACCCAGCTTCAGAACTGTATCTCGGTGAACAATGGGCTGACGACGAATCGCTACGACCTGTGGGTGGACGGGACCTCCACCGGCTTCGTCTCCGACTACAACATCTTCTGGAACTCGACCGCCCAGGATCCGTTCAAGTACGTGGCGACGCCCTACTCGACGATCGCGGCCTACCGGACGGCGAGCGGTCAGGATTCACATTCCCTTCAGTCCGATCCGAGGTTCGCGAACGCCGGCAGCGGCGACTTCCGGCTGCTGTCGAACTCTCCGGCGATCGATGCGGCGAACTCGGGTGCGCCGAACTGGCCGTCGACGGACGCCGTCGGGCATGCCCGCGTGAACACCCTCACGATCCCCAACACCGGCGCGGGGCCGGTGCCGTGGGCGGATCGCGGGGCGTTCGAGTTCGCCGGCGACCAGCCGCCGGTCGTCTCCGCGCCACCGACGGCCAGCGGGGCTGAGAACGCGCTGCTCACGGTGAGCGTCACCGCTTCTGACCCCGACGGCCAGCCGATCAGCTCGCTCACCGCTTCGGGTCTCCCATCCGGGGCGACGTTCACCGCCGGCGCGGGGAACACCAGCGGCACCCTGACCTGGACGCCGGCCTTCTCGCAGGCCGGCACCTACAACATCACGTTCACCGCGAACAACGCGCTCTCGAGCTCCGTCACGACCCAGGTCACGGTGAGCCACACGGACCGTGCCCCGACCGTGACCGCGCCCACCACCGCCTCCGTGGCGGAGGGCTCCCTGCTCACGGTCAACGTCACCGCCGCCGATCCCGACGGGGATCCCATCACCTCGCTCACCACCTCGGCTCTCCCGGCCGGCGCGACGTTCACTCCGGGACCGGGTAACGCGACCGGCACGTTGAGCTGGACGCCGGGCTACACGCAGTCCGGGACCTACAGCATCATCTTCATCGCCTCCAACTCGCTGACGGGCCGGGACACCACGGTCGTCACGGTCACGAACACGAATGCACCGCCCGTGGTGGTCGCGCCCGCGACCGCAACGGTGGCCGAGGGCAAGCTGCTCTCGGTCAGCGTCACCGCGAGCGATCCCGATGGCTCGAACATCAACTCACTCACCGCCTCCGG
>DATLUU010000318.1:0-2197 GCA_035577885.1 Verrucomicrobiia bacterium | reverse complement strand
CCCAGTACGAGCGCTGCCTCCCGAACTGCAGGTGGTTCGGCGACGCGCCCGGCGACTACTGGAATGGTACGCGGAACAGCACCGCGCTCTTGTTCGAAGGAGGCACGGTCGACCTCAGGAATCCCGATCCGATGGACGACCCTGTCGCCGGCCCCTACCCGAAGCGTGTCCAGTTCGTCCAGCACGGAAATGTTCTCGCGACGCCCACCAATCCAGAACGGTCCAAGGTGACGTTCCAGTTCTCGGACGCCGGCTACACGGCGGTGGTACACGACGGGGCCTTGTTCGGTGGAACGGTCGAGAAGCCGGTGGACCCGGCGATCGGGGAGACCGAACGCAGACGTGTGTACTACGTGGCAGCGACGGCGTGCGCGCCGCTGACCAACCCGGTGTACATCAGGCGCGAACGGTACTGGAAGCGGATCCCGCTGGTGACGCAGGGTGGCACGCTGATGAGCGTCGCCATCGACCCGGGCGCCACGTTCGAGGTTTCCTACACTTGGAGTGCCGGCGTGAACATCGACCACTCCAAGACGTTCACGCGGTCCGTGAACGGCGAGGTCTCTCTGGGCACGGAAAAGAGCGTCGTGGGCGCCAAGCTGGGCGGCGCGCTCTCCCAGGCGTTCACGAGCGACGTCCAGGTGACGGAGGAGAACTCCGTGACCGTGACCAAGACGCTGAGCGGCATACCGGACAAGACGACGGTGTACGCGGCGTGGATCACGGTCGAGCGCTACACGATCGTCGACAGATTCGGCAATCCGTACACCGATCCCAACTTCACGTTCAGTGATCTCGGAACCGCCGTGATCGCGGGCAACCGCGAGCAGATCGCGAGCAAGAGCTTCCCGCACCAGCAGTGAACGTTCCCACCCGGCCACGGGCGCTCAGCCGCGCACAGGGATGGCGCGGCGGAGCAGCAGGATGGCGATGAGCACGCCGAGCGCGACGTCGATCGACCCGCAGAATGCCGGCCAGAACGCCGGCATCCCCGGGTTCGCGATCAGGCGGGGGTGAACCACAAAGTCGAACACCCCGTGGCTGGCGATCCCGGCCGCAACCCACCACAGGCTGGTGCGGAATCCGACGATCGCGACGACGATGAAGACTGTCGCCGCGATCAGCTCGCTCGGAAGTGCCTGCGCTCCGCCCATGGTCGCGAACAGGACGTAATACGCCGCGATCACGATGAGCGAGATCGGGTACATCGCGCGGTCGCGGTCCATGCCCGACAGCCGTCCCAGCACGACGATGACCGGCGCGAGCCCGATGCCGATGAGTACCGGTGCCGTGAACATGCGGTGGAACCTATCACTCCTCTGCCGAGAGAGCCGGCGCGGCGGGATCTGCGATGCCGACCTTGTCGCCAAGGTGCTCGGCCCACCACGCCTCCGCCGACACGTCGGTCCAGCGCGGCTCGAGCTCGAGCTCGCGCAGCATACGGCCCAGGCTGCGCGCGTCCGGTGGACGGTCGTCGGGGGACTTGGCGAGGCAGGACAGCACGACCAGGTCGAGCGAGTTCGGAGTCGCGGGTGCATGTCGAGAAGGCGGGTCCGGCGTTGCCTGCAGGTGCAGCGACACCAGGTCGAACATCGACTTGCCCTCGAACACCGGCCGTCCGGTCAGGAGCCAGTACGCGACGCAGCCGAGCGCGTACAGATCCGTGCGCCCGTCGATACGCCCGCCGCGGGCCACTTCGGGCGCCATGGTGGACGGAGTACCTGCCACCTGTTGCGGGAGCGTCAGACGCGGATCCGCATCGGCGACCGTGGACTTGGCGACCAGCCCGAAGTCGAGCACTTTGATGAAGTCGCAGCGGTGCCCGCTGCGGCAGACGTAGATGTTCGCCGGTTTGATGTCGCGATGGATGAGGCCCCGTGCGTGGGCCTCCTCGAGCGAATCGCACGCCTGAGCGAGCAGGTGGGCCACGCGCGCCGGTGGCAGGGGGCCGAATCGGCGCACGAGTACATCGAGATCCACGCCGTCCAGCATCTCCATGACGTAGTAGAACACGCCTTCCTCGGTGACGCCGTAGTCGAAGAGGTCGATCGTGTGCTCCGAGGTGAGCGAGGCGGTGGCCCGCGCCTCCAGTTCGAAGCGCTTGCGCATGACCCACGCTTCCCCAGCCGTGGAGGCGGCCATCGCGTCCGGACGGATGAACTTCACCACCGCGGGTCTCGCCAGCAGACGATGCGAG
>DATLUU010000317.1:0-4740 GCA_035577885.1 Verrucomicrobiia bacterium | reverse complement strand
GGGATGTGGCTCTCGGCCGGGTTCAACCGCTTCGGCTACCGCGACGACGAGCTCACCAGCGAGGAATGGACGCGCACCGGCGGTTTCATCCGCATGCGCGCGCGCTTCGACGAGTCGCTGTTCAAGCGGCTGGGGGGGCAGCCATGATGGGGGGGCAGCCATGAGAAGAGTGTTCGCTGCTCTCGTGCTCCTGCTGGCGATCGCCGTTCCCGCGCGCGCCCAGGTCGCGCGCACGTTCACGCCGCGGTTCAACGTCCAGACCGCCGGCGACGTGACGCTGATCGGCAACACGGTCATGAGCTGCTCCGTCACCGACAGCAAATGCGCGAACGCGCAGGCGGGCGGCGGCACCGGCAACGTCGACAACGAGGACTTCACGATGCAGTACGTGGACGTGGACGGCGACGCGACCACGTTCTCCTCGAGCACGGCCACGTTGTCGCTCCCCTCGGGCGCGACCGTGCTGTTCGCCGGCCTCTACTGGGGCGGCTATTCGGCGCTCGCCGCGCGCAACACGGTGAAGCTCGCCGTCCCCGGCGGCGCGTACGCCACCGTCACCGCGCAGCAGCTGGACGCGATCGGCTCGGCGTACCAGGGCTTCCTCGACGTCACCGCACAGGTGAAGGCGGCGGGCAACGGCAGCTACCGCGTCGCGAACGTGCAATCGACTCCGGGCACGAACGACGTCTGGGGCGGGTGGAGCATCGTCGTCGCCTACCACCTCGACACCGCCATCGCGCGCAACCTCACGGTCGCGGACGGCTATGTGTTCGCCGGGCCCGGGAATCCCGTCAACCTCTCGGTGACCGGGTTCCTGACCCCGCCCTCGGGCACGGTGCAGGCGGGCGTGGGCATCGTCGCCTACGACGGCGACCCCGGGCACACCGGAGAGGACCTCATCCTCAACAGCACCACGCTCAGCGACGCGCTCAATCCCGTGAACAACGTGTTCAACAGCACCATCACGCTCGAGGGCACGCGGTTCTCCGCGAAGAGCCCGGACTATGCGAACCAGCTCGGGTTCGACGCCGACATCCTGTCCGCGAACGGCGTGCTCGGAAACGGCACCACCAGCGCCACGGTGACGCTCCAGAGCGCCAGCGACCGCTACTACGCCGGCGGCATCGTGTTCAAGACGCAGATCTTCGTGCCCAAGTTCGACGCCGGGAGCTTCCGCAAGACAGTAGTCGACCTGAACGGCGGCAGCGTGCGCCCCGGCGACGTGCTCGAGTACACGATCATGGCCCGCAACGTGGGCACGGATGCGGCGCTGCAGACGGTGCTCCGCGACACGCTCGCGGCGACGCTCACCTTCGTCGCCGGCTCGCTGCGCGTCACCGCCGGCGCCAATGTCGGCGCCAAGACGGACGCCGCGGGCGACGACCAGATGGAGTACGTGGCCGCCACGCGCACGATCGTGGCGCGCGTGGGCACGGGTGCCGACGCCACGAACGGCGGCCGGCTGGACGTGAACGCGAGCAGCACGATCGTGTTCCGCGCCCAGGTCACGTCGCCCGCGCCCACCGGCACCGCGGTGGCGAACCAGGCGGCGCTCGCCTGCATCGGCGCCCAGCTCGGGCAGCCCCAGTCGGCGGTGAGCGACGGCGACAGCACGGTGGCGGGCGAGCAGCGCACGATCGTGACCACCGTGTCCTCGCCGATCACCGGCACCGTGTTCGAGGACCAGGCCTACGGCGGCGGCGCCGGCCGCTCGCGCGTGGTCTCGGGTGGAGCCGTGGCTCCGGGCGCCCGCGTGGAGCTCTACGACGCCTCGGGGAACTACAAGACGTTCGCGACCACGGATGCCTCCGGCCTCTACTCCTTCGACGGCTGGGCACCCGCGCTCTACACCGTGCGCGTGGTGAACGCCACGGTCGCCTCCGGCCGGCCGGGCTCGGTCGCCGGGCTCCTGCCCGTGCAGACGTTCCGTACCGACGCCACCTCGGGCACCGCGGTCGCGGTGGCGGACCGCGTCGGCGGCGAGACGCCCTCGCTCGCCGATGCCGCAGCGAACACCAGCAACGCCTCACTCGGCTCGCTGACCACGGCCACGACCACGGCGCAGTCGGTGAGCCCGGTGACGCTCGGCACCTCGACCGTGGCCGGCGTGGATTTCGGCTTCAACTTCGACACCATCGTCAACGTCAACGACACCGGCCAGGGAAGCCTGCGGCAGTTCATCACCAATGCCGACGCGCTCACGAATGGCGCGCTGGCGCAGGCCGGGTTCGCGTCCGGGGTCGAGAACGCGCTGTTCATGGTCAGCGACGGCGCGGCCCATGCGGGCGTGCGCGCGGGTCTTGCGAACCTGCTCACGGCCGGCGTCGCGCGCATCACGCTTGGCAGCCCGCTGCCGCCGATCACCGACCCGTTCACGCGCATCGACGGCGGCACGCAGACCACGAACGTCGGCAACACGAACCCGGCGCTCCTGGCCGGCGGCGCCACCGTGGGCGTGGACGCGCTCACCACCGCGGTGGTCGCGGGCCCCGAGGTGGAGCTGCGCGGCAGCGCGGGCGTTTCGGTGGGCCTGGACCTCCAGGCCACGGACCTCGCCGTGGCCAACGTCACGCTGCTCTCGTTCGGCACCGCGGTGGGGAGCGACGCGAGCGCGCTGGTGCGCGTGGGCGCCACCGCGGACCGCGCGCTGCTCGACCGGCTGGTGCTGGGCGCCACCGCGACGTCGTTCACCGATCCGGGTGCCGCGCTGCGCTCGCGCGCGGACCAGGTGCGCGTGCTCGGCGCCGACAACGGCATGCTGCGCGACTGCATGCTCGGCTTCGGCACCGGCGGCGCGGTGGCGCTCACCAACGCCTCCAACGGCTGGACGCTGGACGGCTGCACGCTGTTCGGGAACGCGGTCGGGAACTCCACGCTCGCCCAGCTCACGATCGCGGCGAGCGGTTCGCTCACCGCCACGCGCACGCTGGTGCAGGCGGGCGAGGGCGCGGGCATCGATGCGGCCACGGCCACGAGCGGCGTCTCGCTCACGAACCTCACGCTTCGCCAGAACGGCCGCGGGGCGGCGGGGGCCACCGCCGGCGCGCGGTTGGGCGGTAGCAGCAGTACGCTGGCGCGCTGCGTCGTCGAGTCGAACTACGGTGCCGGCGCACAGCTCGTCTCCACCGCCGCGACGTGGACGATGACGCGGAACTCGTTCGGCTTGAACGGCACCGTCACCACGCTCGCCGGCGGTGCGGCCTCGGGCCAGGTCGGGATCGACCTCCAGTCCGCGAGCGACAACGCCCTCACCGGCACGGCGCCGTACGTGACCCGCAACGACAACGCCGACGCCGACGCCGGCGCCAACGCGCTCTTGAACTTCCCCGTGCTGGAGAGCGCGATCGTCGCCAATGGCCAGTTCACGCTCTCCGGCTGGGCACGCCCGGGCTCCGTGATCGAGGTCTACGTCTCTGATGGCGATCCGTCGTCGTTCGGCGAAGGCCGCACCTGGGTCACCACGCTCACCGAGGGCTCCGCCGCCGACCTCGACGCCGGCGTCACCGCGTACGCGCCGCCGGTGAACGGGTTGAACCAGGGCAGCGACAACACCAACCGGTTCCGGTTCACGATGGCGCTGCCCGCGGGCGTGACGGCGGGCACCGCGCTCACCTCGACCGCGACGCTCGCCGCGAGCACGTCGGAGTTCTCCGGCATCGTGCGCGTGACCGCGGGCGTGACGCTCTCCGGCACGGCGTACGTGGACGCCGACCACGACGCGCAGCGCGACGCGGGCGAGACCGGGGCACCCGCCGAAGGTGGGTCCGGGCTCGCGCTGTGGGCGAAGCTCGTGGGCACGGGCGGCGCCTCGGCCGCGCAGGTGGCGCCGGTCACGGCCGCGACCGGCGTGTACGCGTTCACGTTCGTCGGCTCGGGCACGTGGACCGTGGTGCTCGACGATTCGAGCGACCCGAACGACGTCACCGCCGCGCTGCCCACGGGCTGGATCGGAACCGAGCATCCGGGCGGTACGCTCCTCGCCAGCGTCAACAGCACCGACGTCCCGAACCAGGACTTCGGTCTCTGGCACGGGAGCCGTGTCGACGGCGTCGTGTTCCGAGACGACGGTGCGGGCGGGGGCATCGCGAACGACGGCGTCCGTGCGGCGGGTGAATCCGGAATCGCCGGCCGTCGCGTCCGTCTCCTGGGCAGTACGTGCGCGGGCGGCGCGTGCGATTCCTCGCTCACCGACGGCGCGGGCGCATTCACGCTGTGGCTGCCGTTCGCGGCCACCGGCAGCGTCGGCGTGCAGGCGACGAACAACGCCGGCTGGCGCTCGACCGGCGCCTCCGCCGGCACGACGTCGGGGAGCTACGACCGCGCCGCGGACCTGCTCACGTTCACCGCGGCCGCGGGCGTTGCCTGGACCGGCGTGGCGTTCGGGGACGTTCCTCCCAACCTGTGGGCCGCGTCCGGCGCGCTCGGCGTGCCCGGTGGCACGGCCCGCTCTACCGGCACACCTACACCGCCGCGTCGCAGGGCACGGTGAGCTTCACGACGGCGGAGACCCCGGTGCCTGCGGTGCCGGGGTGGGGATTGACGCTGTGGCGGGACCTGAACTGCAACGGCGCGCTGGATCCGGGCGAGCCGCCGCTGCCGTCGTCGCTGCCGCTCGCCACCGGGCAGAGCGTGTGCGTGATCGCGAAGCACGTCGCGCCGCTCGGCGCCCCGGCGGGCTCACGCGAGACGGCGACGCTCACCGCGAGCTTCAGCTATGCCAACGCTTCGCCTGCTCTCGCC
>DATLUU010000316.1:0-4752 GCA_035577885.1 Verrucomicrobiia bacterium | reverse complement strand
GCGGCTGCGGCGGCGCTTCGGCGAGAAGCTCGCGGTGGCCGACCTCTCGATCGCGGTCGGGCGCGCCGAGGTGTTCGGGTTCCTGGGTCCGAACGGCGCCGGCAAGACCACGTCGCTCAAGATGCTGCTGGGGCTGATCGCGCCCACGTCGGGGAGCGGCACCATGCTCGGCCGGCCGATCGGCGACCGCGCCGCGCGCGCCAAGGTGGGCTTCCTTCCCGAACACTTCCGCTTCCAGGACTGGCTCACCGGGCGTGAGCTGCTGCGCTTCCACGGCCGGCTCTACGGGCTCTCGGGCCGGGCGCTCGAGGACAAGGCCGACGCGCTCATCGCCCGCGTCGACCTCGAGGACGCCGCCGACCGGCCGATCAAGGGCTACAGCAAGGGCATGACGCAGCGCATCGGGATCGCGCAGGCGCTCCTGAACGACCCCGAGATCGTGTTCCTGGACGAGCCCACGTCGGGGTTGGATCCGCTCGGCCGGCTCCTGGTGCGCGACCTGATCCACGACCTGCGCGCGCGCGGGACCAGCGTGTTCCTGAACTCGCACCTGCTGGGCGAGGTCGAGGCCACGTGCGACCGCGTCGTGTTCGTGAAGCAGGGCCGCGTCGTGCACGAGATGAAGCTGGGCGCGGAGCCGTCGGGACTCGAGGTGGAGGTGCGCGCGGACGGTGCGCGGCCGGAGGTGCTCGCCGCGCACGGCACGCTGCTCGCGAGCGCGAACGGCACCGCGCGCCTGCGCGTGGCGCAGGAATCCGCGCTGCCCGCGCTCGCCGAGGCCCTGGTGCGCTCGGGGGCGAAGCTCTACGCGATGACGCCGCACAAGCGCTCGCTCGAGGCGACGTTCCTCGAGGTCATGGGCGAGGACCAGAGGCCCGGATGAAAGCCCTGCTCACGATCGTGCACCTGACGCTTCACGAGGCCGGGCGCCGGCGCATCCTCACCGCGACGCTCATCGGCGCCGCCGCGTTCTTGATCCTTTACGGCATCGGCTTCCACTTCGTGGCGAAGCACGCCGCCAACGAGGCGGGGGGCATCGTGCTGCGCCAGCGCCTGATGTTCAACTTCCTCACGCTCGCCGGGCTCTACGCCACCCACTTCCTCACGCTCATGACCGCGGTGCTGCTGCCGGTCGACACGCTCTCCGGCGACATCGCCACCGGCGTGGTGCAGACGCTCGCGAGCAAGCCGGTGCACCGCTCGAGCATCGTGCTCGGCAAGTGGCTGGCGTTCTCGATGGTGGCGGTGGCGTACTTCGCGGTGGTCTCCGGCGGCGTGCTGCTGATCGCGCGCGGCATCGGCCACTTCACGCCGCCCGGACTCGCGCAGGGGCTGCCGCTCATGGCCCTCGATGCGGTCGTGCTGGTGTCGGTCTCGATCGCGGGCGGGGCGCAACTCGCCACGGTCACGAGCGGCATCCTCGTGTTCGGCCTCTATGGCCTCGCCTTCATCGGCGGCTGGGTGGAGCAGGTGGGCACCATGACCGGCAACGTCGCCGCCCAGAACGTGGGTACGGTGGCGAGCCTGATCATGCCCACCGAGGCGATCTGGCAGCGGGCGGCGTATTTCATGCAGCCCAGCGTCATGCGCGATCTCCAGCTGTCGCCGTTCTCCAGCGGCGCGCTGCCGAGCACGGCGATGGTGTGGTGGGCCGTGCTCTACGCGGTGCTCGCCCTGCTCTCCGGGATCCAGGCGTTCCGCAGGCGCGCGTTGTAGCCGGCGCGACACCGCGTACACTGGGGGCGCTCCTGGACGGAGACCCGATGCCGACCCACCGCAAACCCCCGAGGTGGCACCGTGCCGCGCTGCTCGCCGCGGCGTGCGTTCTCGCGCTCGGCGCCGCACCGCCCTTGCCCGCGCCCAAGACCTCGCAAGGGGTGGTCACGGTGCCCTCCAAGTTCGTGGGCTACGAGCCGGACTCCCTGGCTCTACGCCTCGTCGACATCGATTCCGCGGACGTCGCGCGCGCCTGCGGGAACATCTGCGCGCCGTGGGCCTATCGCGGGCCGCTCGGGCGCGATCAGTCGATGCGCAGCTACGGCAAGCGCCACGTGGACGGCGCCCAGGCGCGCGCGCTCGCGAACTACCTGCTGCGCTGGAACCAGGTCGACACCGCGTCCAAGGTCCCGTCCACCACGGTCCCCTGCGAGCCCGCAGCCGCGAAGCCGGTCTACCTGGTGTCGTTCCACGGCCCTGGGGAAGACACGTTCGCGCTCCTCCGCTTCGACATCGGCGCGGCGCTGTTCTTCGACGTCGAGGATCCGCTCGGCATGGTGACGATGGGCGCGGACGGCGATTCGCTGTGGGCGTCGCTCGGCACGCTGCTGGACAACGACCCGCTGCTGCGCCGGGAGCGGCCGCGACCGCCGCCGGGTATGACCGCGGACGCACTCAAGGGTGACTTCGCGCTCGTGGACACACTGCCCGAGGTCACCAAGCGCGTCCGGCCCACCTATCCGAGTGTCGCGCGCGTCATGGAGCTCTCGGGCGTGGTCGTGATCCAGGCGCTGGTGGGGAAGGACGGCGCGGTGAAGGACGCGTTCGTGATCACCGGCCACCCCGTGTTCCGCGACGACGCGATCGAGGCCATCTGGCAGTGGCATTTCAAGCCGGCCGTCTACCACGGCGACCCGGTCGCCGTGTGGGTGGCGATCCCGGTGCGGTTCACGCTTCTCCAGCAGGAGTGAACGGGCTTCACTCCGCCGGGTGATCGCCCCCGTTGTCGCCATGGGCGTGCCCGTCGCCGCCGGACCCGGGTTCGCCGGGTGCCCGCTTCCCGCACGAGCAGTCGCCGCACTTGTGGTACGGACCGGGGGGCAGCTCGTCGTAGGCGATGCGGTGCTCGGCGCCCTCGTCGTCGCGCACCCATACCGCCTCGCGGTAGGGATCGGTGCGGGTCACGGTGACCGGGCCCTTGCCGGTCGAGATCTTCGTGCCCACGGCGGGCATCTTCTGGGAGCTGTCGCGGTACTGCGCCAGCTCGTAGGACAGGCAGCACATGAGCCGCCCGCAGGCGCCCGAGATCTTGGTCGGGTTCAGGGACAGGTTCTGCTCGCGCGCCATCTTGAGCGTGACCGGGTGGAACGCCTTCATCCACGTCGAGCAGCAGAACGCCCGCCCGCACGGGCCGCAGCCGTCCAGGCGCTTCGCCTGGTCGCGCACCCCGATCTGGCGCAGCTCGATGCGGGTCTGGAACCGGCTCGCCAGGTCCTTCACCAGCTCGCGGAAGTCCACCCGCTGCTCGGCGGTGAAGTAGAACGTGATCCGGTTCTTGCGGAAGGCGACCTCGACCTCGGACAGCTCCATCTTCAGCTCGCGCAGCTCCACCCGCTGGCGGCAGTAGTCGAACGCCTCGGCCTCGAGCGCGGTGTTCTGGTCTTCCTGGTCCAGGTCCTCTTCCTCGGCCTTGCGGATGATCTCGCGCGTGACGTTGCCGGGGCGCTTGAGCTGGATGAGCGTGGGGTCCTTGAGGAAGACCGTGCCGAGGGCCTCGCCGTGCTCGCCCTGGACGACGATTCGGTCGCGGAGACGCAACCACAGGTTGCGTGAGTTCAAGTAGAACTCCCGGCGCGTGCCGCGCAGGGAGACCTGGACGATCTCCGACATGACCGGACCTCTATGACGGACCGCGTCCGGCGTCCGCCTCATGCCGCCGTGGACACAGGCGACTGGGAAGTTGCGAGTGCATCGTTGGGATCTGGAATCCCGGCGGTCGGGTGCTGCGTCCGGTCCCTGGCCGCGGGCTATAGGGAAGGCCCCGAAGGGGGGTGGGGCTCGTGTGCGACGACTCTAGCAGAATCGGCAACCCGGGCCCGAAGCTTTCGCCCGCACGGCTTGGCGGTCAGCTACACGTCCCAGCGCGCCGTGGCGTGGGCGGGCCAGGCGCCCTCGCCGAGCCGGTCCCCGGCCACGCGCGCGAGCGTCGAGAACAGCGTCAGGTCCGGCGAGACGTTGCCGTCGATGGCGCGGAGCGCCTCCTCGAGCACCAGCAGCCGGCGGCGGACCTCGGCGGCGTCGAGTTGCGAGGAGAGCTTCTGCAGCACCTGGAGCTGGTCGCGATTGACGAGCGTCTCCGGCGCGGCGCCGTAGCGCAGGCGGAGCGCGTCGCGCAGCCAGAGCTGGTGGAACTCGAGCGACATCCTCAGTCGCTCGCGCCCGGCCTTGCCATAGCTGGTGACGGTCTGGATCGCCTTCACGAGCTGCGCCGGATTTCGCTCGAGCGCGGGTACGAGCAACTGGAGCGCTTCGTCACGCTGCTTCTTCATGTCGCCGTCGCGCATCGCCAGGGCGCGGGCGAGAGAGCCGGCAGCGAGCGCCGCCAGCATGCGCGCCTCCTTCTCCTCGACGTCCGCTTTCTGGAGCACGTCGCGCACGATCGATTCCGGCAGCGGCCGGAAGCGCACGCGCTGGCAACGCGAGCGGATCGTGACCGGCACGCGCGAGAGCCGCGCCGTGGTGAGCGCCCAGAGCGTCGACGCGCCGGGCTCCTCGATGGATTTCAACAGTGCCGAGAACTGGTCCTCGCGCATGCGGTCGCAGTCGCGCACCACGACCACACGGCGCGACGCCGTGTGCGGGCGATAGCCCAGCTCCGCGATCAGCTCGCGCGTTTGCGAGATGCGGATGCTCGCGGCCTTCTCGTACTGGAACACGTAGAGCGGGTCCCTGCGCAGCTCCTCGAGCGTCTCCTCGATCGTGCCCTCGAGCGTGCGTTCCTCGCCCGAGAGCGGGAACAGGAACTTGAGGTCGGGG
>DATLUU010000315.1:0-9179 GCA_035577885.1 Verrucomicrobiia bacterium | reverse complement strand
CGTCTCGATGTCGTAGACGTCGCCGAAGCCGAAGAAGTTGTGGCCGTTCTCGTGCGCGATGACGCCGTTCAGTGCGCCGAACGCCTGGTTTTGGTTGATGGTCTCGGGGACGAACGTGCAGCGGTCGATCGGCCGCAGCGTGGTGTCGGCGAAGATCACCCGGTCGGTGTCGTCCACGAACATGGTGAACGACGGGATGTCCTCCTTCGAATCGTTCCGGATGTCGCTCTGCAGGTCGCTCCCGGCGTGGATGAGCATGAACCGGTCGTACTTGTTCCACGGGATCGGCTCGCCCTTGCGCGTGGCCTGCGAGTCGGCGGCGTAGAAGGACTTGTGCATCATGTCCACGGCGGCGCGGAAGATGCTGTTCCCGAAGCGCCACGGACCGAGGTCGGCCATGTCGGTGAGGTGATAGGCCGAGTCCTGCTCCGCCGGCCACACGTCCACCTCGACGCGCACGTTGCCGTAGGACTGGACGTCGTAGTAGCGCGCGAGCGCCTCACCGTGCGAGCGGTAGAACGCGCGGTTGTGCGGCGGCTTGTCCACCGGGTTCACCAGCGTGTCGGCGGGATCGAGGATGAACTTGCCGTCGCCCGTGGACGCGCTCCCGCCCCGGTCGGTGAGGAAGTCGATGCGCAGGAACGCCACGCGCACCGTGTCGATGGGCGCGGGTGCCACGGTGATGCCTTCAGCAGCGAACCGGCGCTTCGCCGCGGCCGCGGGCGGCCGCCAGCCCGGCCGGCGATTCGCATCGAGCCCGGCGCCCACGCGCGCGGCGCGGCTGTGGAGCTCCTCCTCCAGCGGTCGGAACAGCCGCTGGCGCGCGAGCCTCGCCTCCAGCGCCGCGCGCGCGGCGGGCGTGAGCGCCTTCGCGCGCGCCGGGCGACCCGAGCGCTGCGCGCGGAGCACGGCCTCGGCGGGGGCCGCGGGCTTCACCTCGAGCGTGGAGCCGGCGGTTGCGGGGCGCGCAGTGGCCGCACGGGCCTTCGAGGCCGGTGCGGCCGGGAGGATCAGGAGGACTGTGAGGAGGAACGCGCAGCGCCGGCGAAGGTTCACGCGCGATCTAGAATCGATAGCCCAGGGTGATCTTGGAGACATTCGGGAGCCCGGAGTCCTTGGCCTGAGGGATGCTGCCGAAATCCAGCGACAGCCCCTTCCACCCGAGTCCCAGTCCGTACGTCAGTCCTTCCAACTGGCCGAGCGGGTCATAGTAGTACCCCACCCGACCAGCGATCTGGTCCGTGTACTTGAGCTCGACGCCGCCATGGAGCTGGTAGAACGAGCTCGTGACCAGCGACTGGTCGAAGTCGCCGGCGGCCAGGAGCCGGAAGCCCTCCTTGTCGTAGACATCCCAGGCGAAGCCGGCCTTGACATTGCGCGACAGCGGGCTCCGCTCGTCCTCGTTGATGAAGGTCACGCTCGGCCCCAGGTTCTGCACGTTCAGGCCGAAGTTGAGCCGTGCCGCCGGGATGCGGTAGAGCGCGGCCAGGTCCAGGCCGAACGTACTGCCGACACCGGAGAGCGACTGCGGTGCGAGCTGGATGCGGATGTACTTGAGCGACGCGCCCACCGAGAGGTCGGGCAGGAGCTTGGTCCCGTAATAGAGCGCGGGCGAGACCTCGTTCGACGTGAACGTGCCGGTCGGGTTGCCGAACGGGTCCGTGCCCTCGCTGGTGCCGTAGGACAGGAACACGAGGCCGAGCGCCAGGCCACCCCAGCCGGACGTGGGGTGCACGAACGTGGCGTAGTTGTAGTTCACGTCGCTCGCGAGCCCGGGTACGAGCTGGGCGTACGTGAGGTCGATCGCCGACTTGGTGACGAAGCCGAGGCCAGCGGGATTCCACCAGGTGACGCCGGTGGCGTCGTCCGCGATGGCGACGCCGGTCGCTCCCATGCCGTTCTGGCGGGCGCCGGGCTGGATATCGAGAGAGCGTCCTGTCCCCTGCGCGAACGCGGTCGCCGCGAGGGTGAGTCCGAGCGCGAGGCCCAGGACGATGGTGTACGAACGACGCATGTTGAGGCTCCTGAATGGTGGGAGATACACGGCGACCGGGCATGGTACCGGACCGTGGTACTACCCCGACAGTCAGCCCATGGTTCCGGAATCCCGATTCCCGGGACCCGGGCGGCCGGGCCTCGGGTCAGGGAGAGAGCACGACGAAGCGACCTTGTGAGGTGGCGTTCTGCTGGGCGCTCGTCCTGCCATCGGGTTCGCGTGCGCCCACGTATACCTTATAGAGGTAGGTGCCCTGCGCCAGCCGGTCCCCCTCCTCGTCGAGGCCGTCCCAGGGCACCTGCACCTGCCCGATGCCCCCCATCTGGCGCAGCACACGGATCAGCTTCCCGGCCGACGTGTAGACCCGGATCAGGACGTTGATCGAGTCGCCGGGGGCGTCGACCACGAACACGCCGCCTCCGCCCGACCCGCCGGAGCGGACCGGGTTCGGGAACATGAACGTGCGCGCCACCTTGAGCGGCGGGGTGCTCACGACCTGGAAGTCGATCGAGGCGGTGGAGCGGTGCTGGACCGCGGTGAGCCCGGTGGCGAGGTTGTCCGCGGCCTGGACCGAGACATTGTGCGCGCCCGCCGAGAGCCCGGGGAGCTGGAAGCTCGCCGTCCCCGTCTGGTAGGAGTCGGCGGCGTAGCGGAACGACTGGGTGACGTCCACGCGCGACGTGGTGTTCTGGTCCACGGTGACGATGATCGAGTTCTGCGGCGCGTGCCCGGTGGTCATGATGCCGTGCTCGTCGAAGAGGTTGATCTGGAGCGTGGCGTCGGGCCGCACGCTGGTCGAGCCGCCCACGAACGACAGCGTGATGCGCGGGCCCGCGATGTCGCTGGAGTCCGCGAGCCCCGGGGCGATGGTGACGTTCTGCGCTCCGGCGCCGTCGGTCTCGGCGGCGGCGGGCTCGCGGCCGCTGAAGTAGGCGCGGATGCGGCCCTGGGTCCCGGTGCTGGCGTCCAGCGGCACCACGAAGCTGCCGCTGAAGTGCCCGCCCTTGAGCGTCACGTCGCCGTGGTACATGGGGCCGGCGCTGAACAGGTACGGGATCGACGGCGCGCCGTTGCACGCGATGGGGGTGGCATTGGTGGGCGCCGAATCCTCGATCAGGATGCTCGCCACGCCGTCCATGGCCACCGGCGGGCCACCCGGGTGGTCCACGACCTGACCCGTGAAGTGGACCGTGGATCCGCGCGCGAGCTGTGTCAGCGGCGTCCCACCCGCGTCGGTGAGCGTGAAGTCGGTCCACAGCCGCGGCAGGTTGAGGAGCGTCGCCGGGTCACCCATCAACTGGTATTTCTGGCTGTTCACGCTCGTCAGCCGGACCTTGCCCGAGAGCAGGGCAGCCGATGCGGGAACGTGGTACTGGCCCGCGCCGGGCAGGACGATGCCGCCCACCGTGAGCCCATTGCGGTTGAACAGCGCTTCGTAGATGAGCCCGTTCAGCGCCGAGTTGTCGCCGCTCAACGCCTGCTCCGTGGCCGAGATCACCGAGATGCAGCCGCCGTTGATCGAGGTGAAGATGCGCTCGCCCAGGCTCGCGACACTCGGGTCGTCGAACTTGCCCACGTCGCACGACGCCGAGACCAGCACCGACTGGCGCAGGCCGTTCGAGAGTGTCCCGGCGTCGGTGTCCAGGAACACGCCCTCGTCGGTCATCTTGAACGGGCTGCCGTGGCCGACGTAGTTGAACAGGCTGGTGCCGGTGTTCAGGTCCTTGAACAGCTGCGTGCGCGCCCCCGGCTTGGTGTTGCCGGGCCCACTCTCGAACGTGTGCAGGTAGACGTAGTCACGGTCCATGTGGAGCGGCGTGTCGTTCTGGTCCAGCGTGGTCGTCTGCGTGACGTGCGTCCACGCGAGCCCGTCGCACTCGTCGCCCTGGGCGTCGTCGTCCGCCATGAGCACCAGGCTGTTCCGGTACTCGCCGAATGGCGCCGAGCGCTCGTAGGCGAGCACCTTCTGCGTCACCACGCTGAGCGCCGTGGCCGGGTCGGCGGCCGGGATGCGACCGGTGAGGTAGTCCGGGATCACGACCACCGGGTCGTCCACGTTCACGAGCCAGTCGTCGCTCGAGTACTGGCGAAGGATCGCGGGGCTGGGGTCGAAGCCGTTCTCGTACGTGGGCAGCAGGCAGCCGGGCTGGCCGGGGTTGGCGTGCCCGGTGATGTTCTTGTAATCGAACGCCGCGTCCCCCAGGAACATCACGTACAGCGGGCGGCGCGACCAGCCCGAGGCCGCGCGCAGGAAGTTGCGGATCGCGCCCGGGTCGGTGCGGCCGCCGGAGAACTGGTCGTAGATGGCCGAGATCGGCACCGTGAGCGCGATGTACGGCCCGAGCGTCGCGAGCAGCGGCAGGTGATCCTTGCGCCACGCGGCCAGCGAGTCGGCGGCGTCCTTGAAGCCATCGAAGTAGATGATGAGGTAGTCGGCCGCCTGCGTCTTGCTGCGGAGGTTGTTCTGGCTCGTGAACGGCGCGTCCGCGACCGCGCTGGCGGAGATGATGTCGAGGCTGATGACGTGGTCCGGCACCACCGCGTAGCGGTGCGCCACCGACTGGGTGTCCGCGAAGCTCAGCGTGTACGCGCCGGCCGTGCCGCTCGTGACGCAGCTGTCGAGGCCCACCGGATGCGTCGGGTCGGTGATGTCGAACACGAACGCGGACGGCGCGTCCTGGAACGGCCCGATGTCGTAGCGGAAAGTTCCCGGGGCGGGGTGGGTGCGGAACTCGATCGCGTCGTCCACGGGCTGGAGCAGCCGCTCGTAGTAGATCTCGTAGAACGCGAGGCCGCTCCGATCGAGCCGGCTGGGGCAGGTGCGATCGAACGGGATCGTGGGCACGGCCATGGTCATCAGGTTGCCGCGCCGCCTGAGGAACACGCCGGTGGAGTCGAACGTCTGCACGGCCCCACGCTGGGCGATCTGTCCGTCCCAGATGCGGGTCGGGAACGTCACCGAGTTGAACGACACGTCGAGCAGGTGGTCGACGACGCTGAAGTCGCACGCCTGCCCGCCGAAGATGAAGTGGTTGTCGGAGAGCCCCCACTGGCGCAGCCGGAATCGCGCCGGCTTCGTGGTGTCCGCATCCAGCAGGTCGTGGCTGTCGGGAAAGTTCTGCCCCGAGGTGAGGCTGCGCCAGAACCACTTTTCCCACGTGTAGCTGGTGTTGACCGCCGTCGCGTCCGGCCAGTACTCGTTGTCCTGCTCGTAGTGGACGCGCCCGGCCACGGTGGTCGCGGGCGTCTCGCCGCCCACGGGCTTCACCATGCGCTGCGTGCCGGGGCCGTTTGCGATGCGCTGGAATGGAACCGGATAGGCCTGCGTGGTCACCGGCTTCGTGGGTGTGGCCACCGTGAGGTAGTAGAAGTTGCTTCCCTCGTAGGGGTGGTCGATGTAGTTCGTGTCCGGCCGCGAGTCGTCGAAGTCGGTCTCCCAGCCATCGGGGCCCTGGCCGAAGAAGTAGAACGTGTCGTTGTTGTCGGCGAACTTGCCGTCCGCCGGACCGTTGCCGGCGGGGTGGTCCACGTCCGTGCTCACGTCGAGTGCCTTGCCGATCGCGACCTCGCGGTAATCGCACGAGTCGCAATAGCTGTCCTCGGGCAGCACGGTGCGGCCGGGCCAGGTGAAGAGTCGAAGGCTGTCCCAGGGCGCGGGCGTGGCGTCGAACAGCGACAGGTTCCGGAGCCGGGAGAAGTTGACCGCGTAGAAGCCGGTCTTCTGGATGGAGATCTTGATCCAGGTGCGGCCCACGTAGACGCTGGTGTCGGGCGGCGAGATCTGCGCCGAGCGCGCTCCGAGCTGCGTGATCAGGCGCCTCGCCGCCGGGGCGAGCGCCTCGGTGCGCGGCCGCCGCCAGGCGATCCCCTGCTGGTAGTTGACGAGCGCCAGCTGGTAGACGTTCTCGAACGGATCGTCGGGCTCCGCGGGCGGACCCACGGCGCCGATCGAGGACACCGCCAGCTCCACGTCCACGCGCGCGGCCACGGTGAGCCGCCGCGCCGCCGGCTCGTAGGCCACGGGCTCGATCGACACCCGGGCGACGCGCTGGTTGCGCATCCACGTCACGTCCAGGAGCCGGGCCCCGACCGGCGTGGCACTGCCGGCAACTCCATAGGCTGCGAGCTTGCGCGGTGCGGTCACGGTGTTCCCGTTCCGGTCGAATCCCGGGAAAGCGGCGAGGTTGACGCCGTCGTGGGGCACGGCCTCGCTCGCCGCGGCGGTCAGGCGCACATCGCCCACCGGCGGCACCGCGACGGTGACGATGCGCGCCGGGAGCACCGGCGTGCCGGGCATGCCGTTCGCGGTGTAGCCCTCGAGCTCGAGCGCGTCGATGGCCCGCTCCGGGTCGACGGGCACGAGCTTCGGCACCGGCACGGTGACCGTGAAGCGCACCCCTCCCGGCGTCGCGGGCGCGAGCGTGACGCCGTCGGCGGCCGCGCCGTGCGCGACCGGTGCGCGGGAGGCGAGCAGCAACGCCGCGAGCCAGGGCCACGCGGCGCGGCGTCGCCCCTGGCGGTGCGACCGGGTCGAGAGGAGACGCACTTGCGGACGGCTCGACTGAGGGATCAGAGCTTCTCGGCTTGGTCGACCAGCATCACGGGGATGTCCTCGACCACTTTGTAGCGGAGCCGGCAGGCCGGACAGGTGAGCGTGTTCGCCCCGCTATCGTAGGTGAGATCGCCTTTGCACGCGGGGCACACCAGGATGGCCAGCAGCTCGGGGCTCAACGCCATGTGGTTCCTCGGGCGGCCGTGGAGATCCAGACGTCAGGAGACAGTGGCAAGCCCTCCACCGACCGTGGAGGGCTTGAGCGAGTCTAGCACAGGGTCGCGCGTCGGGCCGCTCAGCCGGCGGTCTCGCGGAAGACGCCAAGCCGGCGGAAGCGCGCGGCGCGGAGCCTGACCCGCTCCGGTCCGGATACACCGGAGAGCGCGTCGAGGTTCTCGATCAACGCCGCCTTGAGCGTCGCCGCGGCCGTGGCCGGGTCGCGGTGAGCCCCGCCCAGCGGCTCGGGCAGCACGCCGTCCACGATGTCCAGCGCCTCCAGGTCGGGGGCGGCGAGCCGGAGCGCCTCCGCCGCCTTGGCCCCCTGCTTGCCGTCGCGCCACAGGATCGAGGCGCAGCCCTCGGGCGAGATCACGGAGTAGACCGAGTGCTCGAACATGAGCACGCGGTCGGCGACCGCGATCGCGAGCGCGCCGCCCGAGCCGCCCTCGCCGATCACCACGGTGAGGATGGGCACCTCGAACGTCGCCATTTCACGCAGGTTGACGGCGATCGCCTCGGCCTGCCCGCGCTCCTCGGCGCCCAGCCCGGGATAGGCGCCGGGCGTGTCCACGAGCGTGACGATGGGCACGTCGAAACGGTTCGCGAGCTGCATCAGCCGCAGCGCCTTCCGATAGCCCTCGGGGTTCGGCATGCCGAAGCGCCGGAGCAGGTTCTCCTTGGTGTCACGCCCCTTCTGCTGGCCGATCACCATCACCGCGCGCTTCTCGAGCCAGGCGAGCCCACCCACGATCGCCGGGTCGTCGGCGAAGTGGCGGTCGCCGTGCAGCTCGTCGAAGCCGGAGAAGCAGGCATGGATGTAGTCGAGCGTGTACGGCCGCTTCGGGTGCCGCGCGATCTGCACGCGCTGGTAGCGCGTGAGCTGCGCGTAGATCTCGCGGCGCAGGCCCTCCGCCTTCTTCTCCAGCTCCGCGATCTCGCGCTCGGCGCCGACGCCGTGCTCCGTCGCGTGCTCGCGCAGCTCCTGGATCTTCTGCTCCAGCTCCAGCACCGGCTTCTCGAACTCGAGCCACACCGTCACGGGTCAAGGCCCTCCCTTTGCCCAGCGCACGCGGCAGCTCGGCACGCGCTCCTTCAACCCCGCGATGAGCCCGTCGTGCGCGCGCACGCGGAAGCGGCGCGAGCGCATGGCCATGCGCGAGTGGTCCGGCTTGACGATGTGCAGCACCACGTCCGACTCGCCGGGATAGGCGGAGAGTACCTCGTCCATGCCGAGGATGCGCTCCTCGGTCAGCTCCTCCGCCCGGACCTCGATGTGGAGCACCGCGTGGTACTGATGGCTCGCGGCCTCCCACGGCTTGATCTCGTTCAGGAGCAGCTTCACGCCGCGGTCGTCGCGCACCTCGACACGCCCGGCGGCGATCACCACCGCGTCGGCCTTGAGCGTCTCGCGCGCCTGCTCGTAGGCGTCCGGGAACACGGTGCACTCGACACGCCCGGTCAGGTCTTCGAGCGTGACGATGCCCATGAGCTTGCCCGCTCGCGTCGTGAGCTGTTTGACCTCGCCCACGAGCGCCACCACGCGCACCTCGGCGCCGTCGCCCAGCTCCACCGCGCGCGCGATGCCGTGCGTGGCCACGCGCTCGATCTCGCCGCGCAGGTGCTCGAGCGGGTGCTCGGAGAAATAGAACCCGAGCATCTCCTTCTCGCGCGCACCGCGCTCGCGGTTGCTCCACACTTCTGCGTCGGGAAGCGGCGGCGCGGTGGCCACCGGAGAAGCCTCGGCGTCACCGAACAGGGAAGCCTGCCCGCTCTCGCGCTCGCGGTGCTGCGCCGAGGCGTGCTCGAGCGCGAACCCCGCGCCAGCATAGAGCCGCTCGCGGGCGCCCAGTGCGTCGGCCGCGCCGGCGGCGACGAGGCTCTCGACGACGCGCTTGTTCAAGACGCCGGGCGCGACGTTCGCCGCGAGGTCGAACAGCGTCACGAACGGCCCGTGCGCCGCACGCGCGGCGAGGATCGCCTCCACCGCGCCCTGGCCGACGTTGCGCACGGCACCGAGGCCGATGCGGATCTGCCCGTCCTCGATCGTGAACTTCCACGCCGAGCGGTTGACGTCTGGCGGCAAGAGCCCCAGCCCCATCCGCCGGCACTCCTCGACCAGCGTCAGCAGCCGGCTCGAGTCCCCCATCTCGCTCGACATCGTCGCCGCCATGAACTCGGCGGGATGGTTCGCCTTGAGCCACGCGCACTGGTAGGCGACGAGCGCGTAGGCGGCGCTGTGAGACTTGTTAAAACCGTAACCCGCGAACTTCTCCATGGTGGTGAAGATCTTGTCCGCCACCTTCTCCGCGATCTTCGAGGTCTTCGCGCAGCCTTCGATGAACTGCGCGCGCTTCTTCGCCATCTCCTCGACGATCTTCTTCCCCATCGCGCGCCGCAGCTCGTCGGCCTGTG
>DATLUU010000314.1:0-6819 GCA_035577885.1 Verrucomicrobiia bacterium | reverse complement strand
CGCGCGCGATGGTCATCCCCGGATCCACGCCCGCGAACACGGTCGGCTCGAGGTAGGCGCCACCCGCGAGGTCCCCGGCCGGGCGGGCGCCGCCCAGCACCAGGCGCGCACCCTCGCGGCGCCCCTGCTCGACGTAGCCGGTCACACGCTCGAGGTGCGCACGCGTCACCAGCGGGCCCATGCGCGTGGCGCGGTCGAGCGGGTCGCCCAACCGGATCGCCCGCGCCTTCTCGACGATCGCATCGAGGAACGCGTCGTGGATGCTGCGCTCCACCAGGATGCGCGAGCCCGCCGAGCACACCTCGCCCTGGTTCACGAACACGCCGAACACCGCCCCCTCGACCGCCGGCTCCCAGCTCGCATCGGCGAAGAAGATGTTCGGCGACTTGCCGCCCAGCTCGAGCGTGACGCGCTTGAGGTTGGACTCGGCCGCGGCGCGCAGGATCTCGCGGCCGGTGCGCGTCGAGCCGGTGAACGCGATCTTGTCCACCTCGTCGCTCGCAGCCAACGCCGCGCCCGCGGCCGGCCCGTCGCCGGTGACGATGTTGACGACGCCCTTGGGCAGCTCCTCGATGCCGTCGAGGATGCGGGCCAGCGCCAGGGCGGTGAGCGGCGTCGCCTCGGCGGGCTTCAACACCACCGTGCAGCCCGCGCACAGCGCCGGGGCGATCTTCCACGCCGCCATGAGCAGTGGGTAGTTCCAGGGGATGATCTGGCCGCAGACGCCGACCGGCTCCTTGAGCGTCAGGCTCAGCGCCTCGTCCGGCACCGGGTTCACGTCGCCGCTGATCTTGGTCGCGAGCCCGCCGTAGTATTCGAAGCAGGTGGCCGCGTCGGCGATGTCGAACTCCGCCTCGAAGATCGGCTTGCCCATGTTCTCGGTCTCGAGCCGCGCCAGCTCCGCGGCCGACTCGCGCAGCCGCCGCGCGACCTCCAGCAGCACGCGCCCGCGCCGGGTCGCGGTGGCGCCTGGCCACGGCCCGCGATCGAACGCGGTGCGCGCGGCGCGGATCGCGGCCGTGGTCTCGGCCGCGGTGGCGCGCGCGGCGTGCGCCAGCGTGGCGCCGGTCGCCGGGTTCACGATCGCCTGCGTCGGCTCGGCGCCGTTCACGAACCGTCCGTCGATGTAGAGCGGCAGCGTCTCCATGTTCCGGGTCCTCACCAGGGCCGCTTCGCGTACGGGAACCAGTAGCTCTTCCGCTCCTGGATGTAGTCGATGTGCACGTGCTTCGGCTCGCGGAAGGCTTCCAGCCCCTCGACGCCCAGCTCGCGCCCGATGCCGCTCTGGCGCATGCCGCCGAACGGGCCTGCCTCGTTGTCCGTGAGCGGATCGTTCACCCAGAACGTCCCCGCCTTGATCTCCTCCATGGCCTGCATCACGTAACGGAGGTTGTTCGTGTAGAGGTTGGCCCCGAGGCCGTAGTCGCTGTCGTTGGCGAAGGCGATGGCCTCGGCCACGTCGCGCACGCGCATGATCGCGGCCACCGGGCCGAACACCTCCTCGCGCGTCGCCGAGCCCCCGTGCTCCACGCGATCGAGCACGGTCGGCTCGAGGAAGTGGCCGCGCGCGAGCCCGGCCGGCCGGCGCCCGCCCGCGAGCAGGCGCGCCCCTTCGCCGACCGCGCGCTCGATGGAGCCGGTGACGCGCGCCAGCGCCTCGCGCGAGATCACCGGTCCCATGTCGGTTTCCGGCCGCCGCGGATCGCCGACGACGACCTCGCGCGCGAGCTCCGCGAAGCGCTCGACGAAGCGATCGGCGATGGCGTCCACGACGTAGAATCGCTTGGCCGACGTGCACACCTGGCCGGCGTTCAGGTAGCGCGCCCACACCGCGCCACGCGCCGCGACCTCGAGATCGGCGTCCTCGCAGACGATGAACGGGTCGATCCCGCTCGTCTCCAGGTTGACCTTCTTCAGCGTGTCGGCGGCGATCCGCATGATGTGCTTGCCGACGCGGGTCGAGCCGGTGAACGCGACCATGTCCACGCGCGGATCGCGCACCAGCGCCTCGCCCGCCTCCTCGCCGGTGCCGGTGACGATGCCGACGACGCCCGGCGGCAGCACCTCGAACGCCGAGGCGAGACGCAACGTGGAGAGCGGGGTCTCGTCAGCGGGCTTGATGATCACGGTGTTGCCCGCCGCGAGCGCGGGCGCCAACTTCCACGCCATGAGCAGCAGCGGATAGTTGAAGGGCACGATCGCGGCGACGACGCCGAACGGCTCCTTCACCGTGAAGTTCACCTGGTGCTCGAAGCTCGGCGGGATGCTGGTCCCGCGCGAGCTCCGGCCGATCTCCGCGTAGTAGTCGAAGCACGCCGTCACCCACTCGATCTCGTCGAGGTTCTCGATCATCGGCTTGCCGCCCTCGAGCGTCATGACCTCGGCGAGCTCGCGGTGCATGGCGCGGATGCGGGCGGCGACCTCGTGCAGCAGGCGCGCCTTGTCGAGGCCCGGCACGCGGCGCCACCCCATCTGCGCCTCGCGCGCGCACTTGGCCGCGGCGGCGACGTCGGCCGCTTGTGCGCGGGGGACGCGGCCGACGACTTCCTCGGTCGCGGGGTTCTCGACCTCCATGGTCGCGCCACCCGCCGCGCCGCACGCGGCGCCGTTCACCCACATCCCGACCTCGTTCACGGGGAGGCCCTCCTTCGCTCCCCGGCGAACGGCGCGGACACGGCCGTCGGCCCGTTCAGTGGGGCATTCAGGTAGACGAAGCGCATGCCGCTGCGCAGGTAGTTCGGGAACGTCTGCAAGAGCTGGGCGTCGCGGAACCAGGCCGGCCCGGTGCCGTGGAAGCGCTCCTCGATCAGCGTGGAGAAGTACGCGTACCCGGCCGCGAGCGCCCGCTCGCGGAGCCGGTCGAGCAGCAGGCTCTCGAGCTCGAGAGCGTTCTTCACCGACGGCAGCGTCGCCAGCGCCTGGAGGTAGAACGTGTCGCGCTCGCCGAGCCGTGGATCGGAGGCCACGCCCTCCTCGTCGTGGTCCTCGAGCGCGCTGCCGAGCGCGTACGCCACGACGCGGCCGGAGATGCGGTCGCGCACCACCACGCACAGCGAGCCGGGGCTCGCGAGCGTGCTCTGCAGCATCTCGGCCGGGAACTGGAGCAGCGGCCTCCGCCCCGCGCGCAGGACGTCGGGCGGATAGTTGGAGACGCCGCCGTAGCGCTCGAACTCCACCGCCACGATCCCCGGGCCGTACTCGGCGAAGCCGTCGGGGGAGACGTCGATCACCTCGATCGACTCGAGCGGGCACTCCAGCGCGCCAACGCGGATCTCCGGACCTCCCGAGACCACCGGCTCCGTGCGCTCGCGTGTCAGGTCCTCCACCGCGCGGCGCAGGATCGCGAGCGCCTCGTCGATCGCGTAGGGCTCGGTGTCGTAGCGCGGATAGAAGCGCAGCGTGCGCTCGCCCGCCGGCAGCAGCAGCAGGCCGAGCCGGAACGCGCGGTCGCGGAGCCCGTCGCGCCAGTCGGCGCGCGAGACGTCGAAGCCGAGCATCACGCCGGCACCGCGCACGTTCTCGAGGAGCCCCGAGTAGTCGCGCGCCAGGGCCTCGATCCCGTCGCGCGCCCGTCGCCCGGTGCGCTCGACCTGCGCGAGGTCGAGCCGGTCGAGCACGGCCAGCAGCCTCAGCATGCCCGTCGAATCCCCCTCCCAGGTGGTGTTGAACTTCTTCTCCTCCTGGAAGAACGTCGCCAGCTCCTCGCTCACGAACAGCACGCCGTTCTGCGCCTTCTTGGCCCAGATGACCGCGTCGGGTGGCAGCGGCAGCTCGAAGCCCTCGTGCGCCCACAGCCGCCCCGTGGCGCCCCAGCCGGTCTGCACCTCGTCGAAGAGCAGAGGGACGTCGAGGATGCTGGTGAGGAGCCGCAGGCGGCGCATGAACGACGCGCTCGCCATGCGCACGCCGCCCTCGCCCTGGATCGGCTCCACGAGCACGGCGGCCGCGCGACGGCTGCGCTGGAGGACCTCCGCCGGCTGCGCGGCGCGCCGCTCGGCCACGAACGCGGCCGCATCCTGCCCCGGGCCGCCCCGTGCTTCCAGGAACGCGTCGATCGATTCCAGCTCGCGCCGAAAGCTCTCGCGCCGGCGGTCCGCCTCGGTCGGGCGCCCGGAGACGAGCAGGTCCCAGAGCTGTTTCAGGCTCCGCTCCTCGCGCCTCGCCAGCTCCTTCGCGCTGCCGCCGAGCGCCGGGAACGAGACGTGCGGCCACTCGAACGTGGGGAATCCCAGCCGCGCCTTCTTCCGGTGCGTGGCCGCCAGGCTCCCCAGCGTGCGCCCGTGGAACGCGCCCTCGAACGAGACGATGAAGCCGCCGCTGGCCTCGCCGGAGGTCATGACGCGGTTCAGGAGCACCGCCTTGATCGCGTTCTCCACCGCCTCGGCGCCGGTGTTGACCACGAAGTGGCGAGGCGTGCCCGCGGGCGCGATGCGGTCGAGCTGGGCCTTGAGCCGGAGCGAGAGCGACGTCTGGTACTCGCTGTGCGCGTAGCGCGAGACCGCGAACGGCAGGCCCCGCACGAGCGCCTCCACCACCTGCGGGTCGTTCTCCCCGAGCGCCTGGGTGGCGATCATGGCGCCCATGTCGATGAACCGGTACGGCTCTCCGTGCGCGTCGCGATCCAGGGTGGCGAGGTAGGGGCCCACCGAGTGCGCCGGGTCGAACGCCACCGGCAGCGAGAAGAACAGGCTGCGGGCGGCTGCGTCGAGAGCGGCGCTCGAGTCCGGGAGCGCGCGGCGCACCAGCCCCTCGAGCGGCTCGTCCTCCGCCAGCTCGGCCGGCACGTGGACGTGGACGTCGCCCGCGCGGTAGCGGGCGTCGAGTCGGCGGACCCGCTCCAGGTAGTCGTCGAGCTGGACTCGAGCCGACTCGAGTTCGTCCATGAATCGCTCCCTGCGGCCTTGGCGTGCAGGCTCGGCTCCCGCGCCGGGCGGTCGCCGAGGGCCCCCTTCGTTTTCGGCAGCGCGGAGCGGCGGCGGGAGGCCGAAACTAGCCGCGGGGCAGCGGGCGCTTCTCCCGCGCGGCTGCCGCCCCCGCGGCGGTGGGCGGCTCGCCGCGCGTGGCGTCCGCGCGGTCCGCGGGCGATTCCGGTCGCGCGAGCTTCTTCGAGTCGCCGAGCCCGTTGCTGCCGTTGCCCGCCGGCGACGGCGTTTCCTCCTCGAGGTAGGTGTAGCCCGAGAGCCCCTCGTCGAAGCGGCGGATGAGCAGCGCGGATTCCTCGAACGTCAGCAGGCCCCGCCGCAGGGCCTCCTCGCTCGCCTGGCGCACACGCTGCACCAGGTTCTGCTTCTGGTACTGCACGTAGCCCAGCACCTCGGTGACCGAGTCCCCTTCGACGACGTGGGCGACGCGATACTCAGCGCCCTCCATGGTGATGTGGACCGCGTTCGTGTCCCCGAACAGGTTGTGGAGATCCCCGAGGATCTCCTGGTAGGCGCCGACCAGGAACACGCCCAGCACGTAGGGCTTGCCGTTGTCCGGGTGCAGCTCGAGCGCGCTCTTCACGTCGCGGAGCTCGATGAACTGGTCGATCTTCCCGTCGGAGTCGCAGGTGAGGTCGGCGATGACGCCGCGGCGCGTGGGCTGCTCGTCGAGCCGGTGGAGCGGCAAGATCGGGAACAGCTGTTTCACCGCCCAATGGTCGGGCGCCGACTGGAACACGGAGAAGTTGCCGTAGTAGGTGTCCGCGAGCGCCTTCTCCAGGCCCTCGAGATCGTCGGGCACGTAATCCAGCTCGCGGATGATCTTCAAGATCGCCTCGCAGCAGCCCCAGAACAGCTGCTCCACGCGCGCGCGCCCGCGCAGGTCGAGGAGCCCGACGTTGAACAGGTTCGTGGCCTCCTCCTTGAGCTGCAGCACGTCGTGGTAGGCCTCCTGGAAGTTCTTGCGCGAGACGGAGCGCCAGGTCTCCAGCAGCTGGTGGATCACCGGATGCTCGTTCTTGCCCACGTCCGGCGGCGCCTGTCCCGCCAGCACCTGGTTGACGTCGAGGATGTTGAACACGAGCACGGAGTGGTGGGCGACCAGCGCACGGCCCGACTCGCTCAGGATGTCGGGGTGATCGATCCCCGCCTCCTCGCACGCCTCCTGGACGGTGGCGACGACGTCGTTCGCGTACTCCTGCATGGTGTAGTTCGTGGACGACGCCCAGTTCGTGGACGAGCCGTCGTAGTCCACACCCAGGCCGCCGCCCACGTCGAGGAACTTCAAGCCCGCCCCGGCCTTCGCCAGCTCGACGTAGATGCGGCACACCTCGCGCATCCCGTCCTTGATCGCGCGCACCGCGGAGATCTGCGAACCGAGGTGGAAGTGGAGCAGCTCGAGGCAGTCGAGCATCCCGGCCCCGCGCAGCCGATCCACGAGCAGCACGAGCTCGGTCGCGGTGAGGCCGAACTTGGAGCGGTCGCCCGTGGACTCCATCCACTTGCCGGCGCCGCGGGTGGTGAGCTTCGCGCGCACGCCGATGTGCGGGCGGATCCCCAGCCGCCCGGCCACCTCGAGCAGCATGTCCAGCTCGCGATAGCGGTCGATGACCACGATCGGGTAGCGCCCCAGCTTCTGGGCGAGCAGCGCCGTCTCCGCGTACTCGGTGTCCTTGTAGCCGTTGAGGACCAGCAGCGCCTCGGGGTTGTCGAGCAGGGCCAGCGCGGCGAGGAGCTCCGGCTTGGAGCCCGCCTCGAGCCCGAGCCCGTACGGGCGGCCGAACTCCACCAGCTCCTCGACCACCTGGTGCTGCTGGTTCACCTTGATCGGATACACGCCGCGGTAGCGCCCGTGGTAGCCGTACTCGCGGATCGCGTTGTCGAAGCAGCCGACCAG
>DATLUU010000313.1:0-8076 GCA_035577885.1 Verrucomicrobiia bacterium | reverse complement strand
GTGACGTAGAGCCGCGCGTGCGCGCCGTCCACGAGCATCGACGTGGGATGCGGCCCCACGGTGATGCGCGCGCCGGCAACGAGCCCCTTCCCGCGCGGCGCGAACGTCGCGATCCACGAGCCGCCCCAGGCGGACACGTAGACGCGACCGTCGGCATGGACGGCCACGTCGTAGGGATAGCGTCCCGTGGCGAGCCGCTGCACCACGCGGCGCGACGCCAGGTCCACGACCACGAGCGAATCCGCCAGGTTCTCGGCAACGAACAGGCGCGCACCGTCCGGCGAGCAGGCGATGCCGGCGGGATAGACGCGCCCGCCATCCTTCCCCGGCGGCGGCGCCAGCACGATGCTGTCCGCGAGCGCGGCCGAGTCCGCTCGCCAGGTGTACTCGTAGACCACGTCCTGGTTGCCGCCCGAGACGTAGAGCCGGCTGCCGTCGGGCGAGAAACACGCGCCCACGAACGCCGCGGGCTGCGCCACCGTCTGGGTGACGCGACGCGAGACCGGGTCGATCACCTGGATCCCCTGGTCGCGGTAGCCGCAGAGCACGGCGACGATGCGCGTGGAGCCGGGCGAGGACCGCATCGTCAACGGCATCGAGCCGAGCGCCACGCTCACCCCGGCCGGGTCGAGCACGACGCCCGTGGGCAGCCGGTGCACCTCCGCCGCCGGGCGCGCACACCCGGCGAGGACGAGGAGGGCGAGGCACAAGGCCCGGATCATGGCGCGGTAGGGTATCAGGTCCGAGAGACGAGCCCGGCACGCGACGGCCACCGCCCCTCAAGCATTCCAAACGCGGCTTGCAGCCCACCCAGCGGGCAGGTTTCATGAATCCAACGGGGCACTAGGTGTATCTACACCTACCATGGCAGCCCACCCCGACTTCCACGAATGCCTGTCCTGTTCGTGCTTCGCGGCACGGCGGGCGGCGCGAACGATCACCCAGCACTACGAGCGGCACCTGAAGCCCTCGGGGCTGCGGGTGGGCCAGTTCACGGTGCTCGCCCTGCTGGCGGCGATGGGTGCGCAGCCGTTGACGCGGCTCGCCGAGCAGCTGGCGATGGAGCGCACCACGCTCACCCGCAACCTCGGGGCGCTGCTGGAGCGAGGGCTGGTCACGGAGTCCCCGACCGCCGACGGGCGCGTGCGCCTGCTGGCGATCACCCGTCGTGGCACCGCCGCGGCGCGGGCGGCACTCCCCCGCTGGCGCGAAGCGCAGAAGTCGATCGCGCGCCAACTCGGGGACGGCGCCATCCGCGCCCTGACGGCGGCGTCGACGGCGACGACGATGTTGGGTTCACGTTCGCAGTTGCACACCAGGTCGTAAGAGGGGAGGAAACGCCATGTTTCTCGATATCGTGGGAACGGTCGGGCTCTGCGCCCTCGCCGCGGTGCTGGCGGTCACGCTGGTGCCCTTCGGGGAACACCGCGCGATGCGCATGCGCATGACGTTGGGGATCAGCGCCTGGTTCATCATCGCCGTGGTGCTGGGGGTGACGGGTGCCTTCGCGTCACCTGCGCTCCCGGTCGGCGTCGCGGTGGGCATCGCCGTGTTCCTTCCCGTGCTCGTGGGCGCGCCCATCGTCGTCCGCACGCAGGGACATCGCGTCCCGCTCACGACGCTGGTGCTCGTGAACGCAGGCCGTATCCTGGGTGCCGCGTTCCTGCTGCTCCATGCCGCCGGGCGGCTGCCGGCGACGTTCGCGAACTCGGCCGGCTGGGGCGACATCGCGACGGGCGTGCTCGCGCTTCCGGTCGCATGGGCGATCCAACGACGCGCCGCGGGCTGGCGGTGGATCACCGGGGCCTGGAACGTGCTCGGCATGGCCGATCTCCTGGCCGCGGTCACGCTGGGCGTGGGCTCGGCGCCGGGCTCCATGGTCCGCTTCATCTACGAAGCGCCCGGCTCGGGCGCGATCGTGACGTTCCCGTGGGTGCTGGTGCCGGCGTTCTTCGTGCCGCTCTACCTGCTCGCGCACATCGGGGTCTTCGCCCAGCTCGCCGCGCCGGCGCATGCGGGCGATGAGCCGCGCCTGGGTCACGGCGGCGTGCAGCAGTTGCCGGCCCGCTGAGGACGGGCGCGCGCTAGCGCGCGGGTGCGGGTGTGGCGGCATCCACGATCGCCGTCATCACCCGGCCCGCGCTCGCGCCGCCCAGGTGGCGCTCGCGGCCGCCGAAGTAGCGCTCGTTGAGCGCGGGCCCGTCCAGCTCCTCGAGGCGCGTGAAGCCCATCGCGCGCAGCTCGCGCGCAAGGTCGTCCGGATCGAACCACGTCTTCCACGGCTCGCCGGCGGCGGCCACGCGGCGCGCGACCAGGTAGAAGCCGATGCGCCGCAGCCATGGCAGCCGGTGGGGTGGCAGCATGTAGTCGAACGTGATGCCGCTCCCGCGCGGGCGGCGGCCCACGTAGCCGAGCGTCGCGAGCACGGCGTCGCGCGTCAGGTACATGCTGACTCCGAGCCAGGAGAAGAACGCGGGCTCGTCGTCGCGGAAGCCCGCGGCGCGGAGCTGTTCGGGGAGCGACTGCGTCTCGAAGTCGACGGGTACGAACGTGAGCGACGCGGGCACGTCGATCCGGGTGCGCGCGAGCAGCTCGCGCTTCCATGCCTGCGTCGACGGCATGTCGACCTCGTAGACGCACAGCTGCTGCGCGTAGGGATTGCGGTAGGCGAACGTGTCGAGGCCGGCGCCGAGCACGACATACTGGCGCACACCCGCGGCCACGGCCTGCGCGAGCGCGTCCTCGGCGCAGCGGCTGCGCGCGACGAGGAACAGCCGCAGCGCGCGGCCGAAGCTCGAGTCGAAGCGCTTCGGGTCCTCGTGGATCCTGGCGGCGCCGCGCTCGCCCACGATCCGCAGCGCGATGGGGTCTTCCAGCACCACGGGCCGGTCGAGGATCTGGTGCGCGGCGCGCCGCATCGCCACGCGGTACGCGGTGGCACTCGGCTGGTCGGGCTTCACGGCTGCGCGCGCTCGAGCTCGCGGGCCGTTGGCTCCTCCCGCCGGTAGGCGCGCAGCGCGGGCGTGCGCCACGCCACCCACAGCACCGAGAGCACGCAGCCGATGCCGCCGGTCACCACCGAGAGCGGCGCGCCGAAGCCCTGCGCCACGAGGCCGGCCTCCAGCTCTCCCAACTGCGGGCCGCCCATGAAGAACACCATGTTCACGCTCGTCATCCGCCCGCGCATCGAGTCGGGCGTGGCGAGCTGGCGGACGAGATTGCGGATCACCACGCTCACCGTGTCGGCGACGCCGGTCACCGCGAGGCAGAGGAACGAGAGCGCGAAGTTCCGCGACAACCCGAACACCATGGTGGCCGCGCCGTAGACCGCGACCCACGCCATCAGCACCGGGCCGCGGCGGCGGATGCGCTCGGCCAGCGGCACCATCACGGCGGCGGCGACCACCGCGCCCACGCTCGGGGCCGCGGAGAGCAGGCCGTAGCCTTGCGCGCCGACCTTGAGCACGTCCTGCGCGAAGATCGGCAGCAGCGCCGTGGCCGAGGCGAAGAACGTGGCGAAGAAGTCGAGCAGCATGGTGGCGCGGATCAGCGGCGTGCGGAAGACGAAGCGCAGGCCCTCGAGCGCCGCGTGCATGCTCACGCCGCTGCCCGTGCCCTCGGGGCGCACGGCGACGCCGCGCATCATCAGCAGGGCCACGATCACGAACAGGAACGAGACGGCGTTGATCGCGTAGGCCCAGCCGACACCGCCCCAGGCGATGACCATGCCACCGATCGCAGGCCCGGCGATCGAGGCGACCTCGAACATGATGGTGTTCAGGCTGATGGCGTTGGGCAGGTGCTCGCGCGGCACCAGGTTCGGGATCAGCGACTGGCGCGAGGGACCGTCGAACGCCCAGAACGCAGACGACAGCCCGGCGAGCAGGTAGACCGCCCACAGCGCCCGGGAGCCCGAGAACGACAGCGCGGCGAGCGCCGCCGCCGCGAGCGCCATGAGGCTCTGCGTCACCATCATCACCTTCCGGCGATCGAAGTGATCGGCGACGACGCCGCTGACGATGGAGAAGACGACGATGGGCAGGATGCGCACGGCGCCGGTCATGCCGAGCGCGAGCCCTCGCTTCGCCGCCGGCACGAGGAGCGACACGTGCCAGAGGATGGCCGCGCTCTGCATCATGCTCCCGGCCATCGACACCAGCTGGCTCAGCCACAGCAGCCGAAAGTTCCGGTGACGGAGTGCGGGGACGTGATCGGCGAGGGGCATCCGCCGATATTATCGTGCCCGTGCCGGCGCGAGTCCGAGAGTTGTGTTGAGCCAGCGCACCAGCGGCAGCATGGCTTCGTAGTGAGCCTGGAGGATGGCGGTGAGGCGCGCCCCGGTGACCTCCTTGTCGCTCAGCCGGTGCCCCACCGTGAACGACTGGAACTTGAGCCAGCGCGCCGCCGGATGGTCCTCCTCGTAGCCGCGGGGCGCACGCTTGAGCATCGACTCCTCGCTCAGGCCACCGAGTCGCTTCTTGAGCCCGGGGGCGAGCACGATGCGCTCGAACGCCTTCGGATCGCGCGCGATCGCGACGCGGAACTTGTTGAGCGCCGGCCGCGGCGGCATCCAGCAGCCGCCGCCCAGCATCGATCCGCCGGGCTCGAGGTGGAAGTAGAAGCCCGCGCCGCCGCCGTGCGCCTCGCGGCCCACCTTGGAGGAGCCGCCGATGTGGAAGAACCAGCACGCGGCGTGGGTCTTGTAGGGCGACTTGTCGGCGGAGAAGCGGATGTCACGGTTCAGGCGGAAGATCGAGCGCTTGGGATCGCCCACGAACTCGGGCGCGAACTCGGAGAAGCGGCTGTCCATCTCGTGCACGAGACCGGTGAGCGGCCCGCGGACGTGCTGCTCGTAGTCCTCGCGATGAGCTTCGAACCAGGGCTTGGCGTTGTGGCGCGCGAGCCCGCGGAAGAACGTGAGCGACTCCGAACCGAAGTACTTCATCGCGATCCTCCCCGGGCCCTGATCCGGCTGCCCGTCGCGGTCGAATGCGGACAATAGCCGAGGTCGCGCCCGCAGTCGCGTGAGCGGCGCTCGTCGGGTCCATGTCGACACGTAGCGCCCTGTGCGCACTATCAGGGGATGAAACTCACACGTAGGCAGTTCCTGAAGGCGTCGGCCGCGGCATCCACCGCGGCCGCGTTCCCGCTGCCGGCGTCGGCCGCGTCGCCGCCACCCGCGTCGACATTGCCCGGCCTCAAATCCCCCACCACCGGCAAAGCCGACAAGCCGCTCGACATCCTCATGATCGGCGGCACCGGATTCACCGGACCCGAGCAGGTCGAGTACGCGCTCGCGCGCGGGCACAAGGTCACGCTCCTCAATCGAAACAAGCGTCGGCCCGACTTGTTCAAGGGCCGCGTCGACCAGCTGGTCGGCGACTTGAGCGCCGACATCAGCGTGCTCAAGGGCCGCTCGTTCGATACCGTGCTCGACATCCCGACGACTTATCCTTTCTGGGTGCGCAACGTCGCGCAGTACCTCAAGGGCCGCGTCGGCCACTACGTATTCATCTCGACGGTTTCGGTGTACGCCGACAACAGCAAGCCCGGCATGGACGAAACCGACGCGACGGTGCCGATGGGCGCGGGCATCGATCCGTACTCGCTGGACCCGGCCTACCGCGCGAGCCAGTACGCGCCGTTCAAGGCGTTCTGCGAGCGCCTGGTGCAGGAGGCGTATCCGGTCTCGACCATCATTCGCCCCGGTCTCATCGTCGGCCCGCTCGATCCCTCGGACCGCTTCACGTACTGGCCGTCCCGCATCGATCGTGGCGGAGAAGTGCTGGCCCCGGGCGACCCAAACGACAGGGTCCAGTTCATCGACGCGCGCGATCTCGCGCAGTGGACCATCCACACGATCGAGCAACGCGAGGCCGGAGTCTTCAACGCGCTCGGCCCGGCGGGGCCGCTCTCCATCGCCGAGATGCTCTACGGCATCAAGGCAGTGACCACGGCGGGCGCCCAGTTCACGTGGGTGCCGGCTGAGTTCCTCAAGCAGCACGGGATCGAGGAATGGAAGGACATGCCGGTCTGGGTCGACCCCCACGGCGACGGCGCCGGATTCCATTTCCGCTCGAACGCGCGGGCCGTCTCGAAAGGGCTGACCTTCCGACCGCTGGCGGTGACTGCCCTGGAAACGCTGGAGTGGCACATGACGCGCTCGCCGGAAGCCCGTCAGGCGCTCCTCGAGGGCAAGTTGAACGGCCTCTCACCCGCGCGTGAAGCGGAGGTACTCACCGCCTGGAAGGCGAGACCCCGGTAGTGACGAGCGAGACCCCGGACCCGAACTCGCGTTCGGGCGGACGCGCGCTGGCAGGCCTCCGGCTACTGGTCGACGTGCGTTCGCCGGAGCTTTCCTCGCTGGTGCTCTCGTTCCTCTACTTCTTCTTCGTGATGAGCGCCTGGTTCGTGTTGCGTCCGATTCGCGACGAGATTGCGGTGGCGGCCGGCGTCTCGAAGCTGCCCTATCTCTTCATGGGCACGCTCGGCGCGACGCTGCTCTTCAACCCGCTCTTCGGCGTGCTCGTCGTGCGCTTCCGCGTCCGCACCTTCATCGCGCTGACATACCATTTCTTCGTGGCGAACCTGTTCGCCTTCTACCTGCTCATGTGGATGGCCGGGGCCCGCGAGGGCTCGACGTTCGATCTCTGGATGGGCCGCGCTTTCTACGTCTGGACCAGCGTGTTCAACTTCTTCGTCATCTCCATCTTCTGGTCGTTCATGGCAGACTCGTTCACCAGCGATCAGGCCAAACGGCTCTTCGGCTTCATCGGCGTCGGTGGAACCCTGGGATCGATCGTCGGATCGGCTTTCACCGCGGCCATGGCATCGCATCTCGGCACCCGGAACCTGCTTCTCGTTTCGGCCCTGCTTCTCGAGATCGCGGTCTTCATCGTCACGTGGTTTCCGAAGCGCAGCCTCGTCGGCGCCCCGCTCGATGCGGGCGGGCGCAAGGAGGAGGATCGGATCGGAGGGAGCGCCTGGGCGGGCGTGACGCGGATGCTGCAGTCGCCGTACCTACTGGCGATCGCGACCTTCCTCACGCTCTACATTGCCGGGTCGACGGTGCTGTATGCCGAACAGACGGATCTGGTCGGCCGCCTCTACCCGACGCGCGCGGCGCGAACGACGGTGCTCGCCCAGCTCGAGTTCGCGGCGCAGTCACTGACGCTGTTCACGCAGTTCTTCCTGACCGGCCGCATCACCAGGTGGATCGGGCTGGCGGCCACGCTCGCGATCGTGCCGGTCGTGAGCGTGCTGGGTTTCGGTACGCTCGGACTCTTCCCCGTCTTCCAGGCCCTCGCCACGCTCACGGTCTGCCGGCGCGCCGCCAACTTCTCGCTGATGAACCCGGCGATGGAGACGCTGTTCACCGTCGTCAGCCGCGAGGACAAGTACAAGGCCAAGAATTTCATCGAGACGTTCGTCTACCGATTCAGCGATCAACTCACGGTCTGGGGGTATGCCGGTCTGGCCGCCCTGGGGCTGGGCTTGTCCGGGATCGCCTTCGCGGTCACTCCCGTCGCGGGCGTTTCCGTCGCTCTCGCGATCTGGCTCGGCAGGCGCCAGCGCCAGATGGAGCGCCTGGGAGCTCGAACCGAGGCGGCGTGATTCGCGCGACGGGTTCGGAAATGTGTCGACGCGGCACAGCGAATCGGAAGTTGAATCCTCCTCGGTTCAGAGCGCTGCCGGCTCGGTGTCGGTGCGCTCGAAGAACAGGAGGTCCGCGGCTTTCGTCCGGTCTCGGACGTGGCCCTCGGGGTCGGGGTTGTTCCCCCACGTGATGTCCGGCGCGCGCACCGGCACCGGCGTCCAGAACCAGCGCTCCACCTCCCGCCGGTACACGGGCCAGTGCACGAACGGCACGCTGCGGCGGATGATCGCGTAGCGCGGCGGCACGCTGGCGTCGTCCTCGGCGCGGAACGACGCGATGCCGCCGCGGATGCGGTTCGGCAGGTAGTACATGAGCGGCAGGTCTTCATAGTTGATGAGGATCTCGTCCGTGGGAACGGCGTTCCTCGCCAGCCACTCGATGACGAGCCGGTTGGGGTCGCGCCGGTGGGAGAAGATGTC
>DATLUU010000312.1:0-4290 GCA_035577885.1 Verrucomicrobiia bacterium | reverse complement strand
TCGTCGAGCAGGGGGCGCTCTATCCTGCGCTCTTCCGCCTCGTCCGCCAGGGACTCTTGAAGGCGACCTGGGGCACGAGCGAGAACAACCGGCGCGCCAAGTTCTACGAGCTCACCGCCACCGGGCGCTCCCGGCTGCGCGAGGAGACCGCGGGCTGGAACCGACTCGCCACCGCGATCGCCTCGGTGCTCGCGGCACAGCCGGGCGAGGCCTGACCGTGCTCGGTCGCCTGCGTTCGCTCATGGCGCGGCTCGTCCCCGGCGGTCACCTCGAGCACGAGCTCGACGAGGAGTTGCGCGCGCACGTGGCGCTGCGCGCGGACGACCTCGAGCGCACCGGGCTCACGCGCCCCGAGGCGGAGCGACGCGCACGCATCGAGTTCGGCGGCCACTCGAAGTTCAAGGAGGAGGCGCGCGCCGCCGCGGGCGGCGTGTTCTGGGAGACGGTGGTGCAGGACCTGCGCTTCGCCACCCGCATGCTGCGGAAGTCCCGGAGCTTCACCGGCGTCGCGGTGTTCACCCTCGCGCTCACGATCGGTGCGAACGCCGTGGTCTTCGCGGCGCTGAACGCCTTCATCCTGCGCCCGCTCAACGTGCCGCGGGCAGAGAGCCTGTACTCGATCCACCGCGCGAAGGGCAACTCCGCGAACCAGTCCTATCCCGACTACCTCGACCTGCGCGATCGCAACCGCAGCTTCGAGGACCTCGCCGGCTACGACATCATGGAGGCGGGGCTGGAGGCGGGGGACGAGCCGTCCCGCACCTGGGCGCTGGCGGTGACCGGCAACTACTTCGACGCGCTCGGCATCCAGCCCTTCCGTGGCCGCTTCTTCCACGCCTCCGACGAGCACGGACCGGACAGCGCTCCCTACATCGTGCTGTCGCACGCCTGTTGGCACGCGCGCTTCCACGACGACCCCGGCGTCGTCGGCCGGGTGGTGCGCGTGAACAAGCAGCCGTTCACCGTTCTCGGCGTGGCGCCGCAGGGCTTCAACGGCACGCTGCTGTTCTTCGGCCCGGACTTCTTCGTTCCCATCGTCGACAAGCACCAGCTCTGGGGCTCGAAGGAGATGGAGCAGCGGAACCAGCGCGGGATGCTGTTCATGGTCTTCGGGCACCTGAAGCCGGGGGTGACGCCGAAGCAGGCGGCGGCCGACCTCGACGCGATCAGCGTCGCGCTCGAGAAGGCCTATCCCAGCGAGCACCAGCACCTGCCGCTCAAGCTCGAGCGCCCGAGCCTCTACGGCGAGTTCCTCGGCGGTCCGATGCGCGCGTTCCTCACCGGCTTGATGCTGCTCTCGACGCTGATCCTGCTCGCCGCGTGCGCGAACCTCGGCAGCCTGTTCGCCGCCCGTGCCGCCGACCGCTCGCGGGAGCTCGCCCTGCGCCTGGCGCTGGGCGCGGGCCGCGGCCGGGTGCTGCGCCAGCTCTTCACCGAGGCGGTGCTGGTCTCGCTCCTGGGCGGCGCGCTGGGCCTCGCGGGCAGTATCGTGCTGCTGCGCTGGCTGGCGTCGTGGCAGCCGTTCCCGCGCTTCCCGCTCAATCTTCCCATGAGCCCGGATGCGACGGTGGCCGTGGCAGCGCTGCTGCTGGCGGTCGCCAGCGGGCTCCTGTTCGGCGCCGTCCCCGTGCGGCAGGTGCTCCGCACCGATCCCTACTCGGTGATCAAGTCCGGGCCCACGAGCGGCATGGGCCGCCGCCTATCCGTGCGCGACGTGTTGCTCGTGGCGCAGATCGCGATCTGCGCGCTGCTCGTCACCTCGGCATTCGTCGCCGTGCGCGGCCTCATGCGCTCCCTGCACAGTCCGTACGGGTTCGAGCCCAGCGGCCGGATGCTGGCGAGCGCCGAGCTGGAGATGGCGGGCTACCGAGGGGAGACCCTGCTGCCGATGCAGCGCCGGATGGTCGACGCCATGGAGGCGATTCCGGGCGTGCGCGCGGTCGGGACCACGAACTGCGTACCGCTCTCGCAGGGGGACGTTCCGGGCACGTACGTGTTCCAGCAGGAGACGACCGACCTCAAGCGCGCGAACGCCGTGGCGCTCCCGCTCCAGATGGTCATCTCGCCGGACTACTTCCGTGCCGCGGGCGTGCGTTTGCTGCAGGGCCGCGCGTTCTCGTGGCACGACGACAAGGACGCGCCGCAGGTGGCGGTCGTCAACCAGGAGCTGGCGCGCCAGCTCTTCGGCTCGGAGGCGCGCGCGCTCGGCGGCATCTTCAAGCAGCGCGACGGCACCCCCACGCAGGTGGTGGGGATCGTGGAGAACGGCAAGTACGAGAACCTCACGGAGAGCACCCAGCCGGCGCTCTACCTCCCGGTGATGCAGACGCCGGCGAGCATGACGTGGGTGGTGGTGGACTCGGACCTGCCGCCGGTGGACGTGGCCGCGGCGATGCGCCTCCGGCTGCGCGAGCTGGACCCCGGGCTGCCGGCGTTCATCCAGTCGTGGACGGGCGCCATGGGCCTGTCGTTGTTCCCCTCGCGCGTGGCGGCGGTGGCGCTGGGCGTGCTGGGCGCGATCGCCGCACTGCTGTCGCTCACCGGCGTCTTCGGGCTCGCGGCGTATGCGGTGAGCCGGCGGTTGAAGGAGCTGGGCATCCGCATCGCGCTCGGGGCGACCAAGCGCGAGATCCTGCACGCGACCCTGTCGCGGCCGTTCCGGCTCCTCGCCCTCGGCTCCGTTGCCGGGCTCGTGCTCGGCGTGCTCGCGAGCACCGTCTTGAGCGCCGTGGTCTATCAGGCCACGCCGCGCGACCCGCTCGTCCTCGCCGGCGTGGTGGTGGTCATGCTGCTGCTCGGACTCCTCGCCACCTGGATCCCGGCGCAGCGCGCGCTCTCGGCGGACCCGCTGGCGTTGTTGCGAGAGGAGTAGGTTCACCGTGTCGCGCCGTGCCGCCGCCCGTCTCGCCGGGCTCGCGTTCCTGCTCTACATCGCCGTCGGCATCCTCACCCTGGTGCTCTCGAGCCGGGCGATGGCCGGCCATGGCGTCGAAGCGAAGCTCGCGAGCGTCGCGCAGCACATGCTCGACCTGAGGATCGCGGTGCTGTTCGTGCTGTTCACGAGCTTCTGCGCGCTGGTGCTGGGCGTGACGCTGTGGGGGCTCACGCGCGAGCAGGATCCCGTGCTCGCGATGCTCGCGCTCACCTGCCGTGTGTGTGAAGGGCTCGCGGGCGCGCTCGGCGTCCAGCGCACGATGGGATTGCTGTGGCTTACGGGGCCGGGTGCGCCCGACGCCGCCACCGCGCGCACGCTCGGCACCTGGCTGCTCGAGGGTCAGGTGTCGGGCGTGGCTGCGATCTTCTTCTCCGTCGGCAGTGTGCTCTTCGCCTGGCTGCTTCTCCGCGGCCGCATGATCCCTGCGCCACTGGCATGGCTCGGCGTCGTCGCCTCGGCGGCGGCGGTGGTGGTGTTGCCGCTCGAGTTCGTGGACCTCTTCCCGGGCCGCTGGATCTGGTACATCTGGCTCCCGCTCGCCGCGTACGAGATCCCGCTCGCGCTGTGGCTGCTGTTCAAGGGCGCAGCCGCCCCGGTGCCAAACCGCGCACCGGCCTGACGCGCCCGGGCAATCCCGGGGGAGTGCTGGTAGATTCCCCGCGTTCACACCGCACCCCATCACCCGGGCGCCGCGCGCGCGGCGCGATCCCAAGGAACACGCCATGTCCGAGTCGTTGACCGGTGGTGGCCGCGAACAGCTCGCGGCCGACATGAAGAGCATCATCGCCGACGCGGAGGAGCTGCTGAAGGCCACCGCCAGCGCCACCGGCGAGCGCATCCTCGCGGCGCGCGCGCGGGCAGAGGAGACGCTCAAGTCGGCGCGCGAGCGGCTGGCAAACTCCGATGACGCCGTCATCAGCCAGATGAAGGACGTGGCGAAGACGGCAGACGACTACGTGCGGGAGCACCCGTGGGGCGCCGTGGGCATCGCCGCCGTCGCCGGGTTGCTCCTGGGCGTGTTGATCTCGCGTCGCTGAGGCAGACGATGGCCACCGAGCCGCAGCCGCCGCGCGACGACAGCTTCAGCGCCTCGCTCCATCGCCTCGCCCACAGCGTGCTGACCGCGCTCAGCACGCGCCTCGAGATCCTCTCCACCGAGCTCGGGGAGGAGCGACTGAACCTCACCACGCTCGCGCTCGTGGCGCTCACGGTGCTCTTCTGCCTGCAAGTGGGGCTCACGTTCGGGATCCTGTTCGTGGTGCTCATCGTGGCGCCGGAGCACCGGCCGCTCGCGGTCGGTCTCGCGGCGCTGGCGATGCTGCTGGGTGCGGGCGGCGGCGCGCTGTGGCTGCGCG
>DATLUU010000311.1:0-2245 GCA_035577885.1 Verrucomicrobiia bacterium | reverse complement strand
GTCGCTGAAGCCGCGCGCGGAGACGGCGTCCGCGAGCAGCGCCTCGTGGAAGAACGGCACCACCGGGTCGCGCGTGTTGTGGATCGTGAGCACGGGGATGCGCAGCTCGCCCGAGGGCTCGCCGTAGTGGTCCATCCACGTCCCTGCGTCCGCGGTCGAGCTGAAGCGCGCGACACCCGCGTTCAGCGGGCCGAGGATGCTCTGCGGCAGTGCGGCGTTGGCATAGGTGTAGCCCGCGTTGTCGAAGAAGCTGTGCCCGTGCATGCGGTCCAGGAGGTCGGTGGCGCCGAACATCTGGAAGCCCAGCACCGTGACCAGTGACGTCGTGATCTCCTGGCCGTTGTTCCCGGCCAGCGGGTGACGCGTGACCAACTGCAGGATGCCGAGTCCCTGCGGGTTCGCCTGCACGGCCCCGACCACCGGAGCGATCAGCTGCGTGTTCGGGTCCGTGATCGGGATGGGGTCATAGAGCCCGCCCAGGTGCACGTTCGGGTAGAGCTGGTCGAACAGCACCTTCGTGTCGCTGATGTACTTCACCTCTTCGCGCGTGCCGCCCACGACGCCGCTCGCGAGGAACGCGCCGTCGTATTGCTGCGGGAACTTCTCGACGAGCTCCATGCCGACGATGCCGCCGAGCGAGAGGCCGAACAGGAACACGCGCTCAGGCTTCGCCACGCGCGAGACGAACAGCGAGCGCAGCTGGTGCGTCTGCCGCATCGCCTCGGGCACGGCGTAGCCGTTCTCCGAGAAGCTCGATGCCGCCACGGCGAAGCCGGCCCCGAGCAGCTTGTCGCGGATGGCGCCGTTGTTGGGCAGAGAGATCGGCGAGCCCGGCGTGGTGTAGCCGTGTATGTAGAGCACGAGGTCGCCGTTCCAGTCGGCCGGCTTGTCGAGCGAGTAGAGCGCGCCCGGGCCGATCTCGCCCTCGAGGTGGACGGCGCCCTGGGTGTCCGCGGTCCCATTCGGCGCACCGAGGGCCGTTCTCGCGGTGCTGGTCGCGTTCGCGAGCGGTGCGGTGGGCGAATGCCGGCCACAGCTCGTGACGAGCAGCAGCAGCGCGGAGACTGCTGCGAAGCGTAGGCATGAACTGGTGCGGATGCGGGCGCTCGCGGTGCGGGCGCGACTGCTGGCGGCCATGGCTGCCTCCCGGAGGGAAGTAGGAGGCCGGCCTCACCCGGTTGGGAAGGCGGCCTCACGGTGGGGGTGAAGGCGCCATCGGGGGAGGTGCGCCTTCACCGTACTCCGTCGTAGCAATGTTCACGTGTGACATTTGTGAACACTTGCAAGAGACCGCCTGGCCCGAGGCGGCGTGCCGGCTCAGCCGCGGCGCGGCATCCGCCCCAGCAGCCGCAGGAGCCCGTCCAGGATGGTGAGCGGGTGCGGCGGGCAGCCGGGCACCCACAGGTCCACCGGGATGTCGGAGGGCACGCCATCGGCCACCTCGGGGCTGCCACGGAATGGGCCGCCCGAGATCGCGCAGGCTCCGACCGCGATGACGAGCTTCGGCTCCGGGGTCGCCTCGTACGTGCGATAGAGGGCGTCCCGCATGTTCGTGTTCACCGCACCGGTGACGACGAGGCCGTCCGCGTGCCGTGGCGAGGCGACGAACTGGATCCCGAACCGGGCCATGTCGAACACGACGTTCCCCAGCGCGACGAGCTCGGCTTCGCACCCGTTGCAGCTTCCCGCGGCCACGGAGCGCAGGCGGAGCGATCGGCCGAACAGCTGGCGCATCCGCTGATCGAGCGCGCCCGCGAGTTCGATCTCTCCGCGCTCCGTTCGCAAACCTTCTCGCGATCTCGAGGCCATGACGTGATCGGTCGTGAACTGGATCGCGCCCCGCGGGCAAGCGGCGGCCTCCTCGGGGGAGAACAGGCAGCCGCCCACGTCCAGGCTCGGTCGTCCGTCGGCGTCGATCTGCAACAGCTGTGACGGCATGGTCGCGCCACACTTCGCACAGTCCGCGCAGCGGCTCCGATCGAGCGCCGGCCGGCCGCGGAAGCGTTCCGGAAGAGCGGGCTTCCCTCCGGGGAAGTCCGCGGTTCGCGTGCCCTGCTGGACCCGGGTGCGGATGAACTTGAGCATCAGAGGTCGTGCCCCGCGTAGGAGAGGTTGAAGCTCTTGTTGCAGAGCGGGAAGTCGGAGATCTGGTTGCCGGGGAGCACGGCCTCGAGCGCGCTCCAGTTGTGGAACGAGGGATCCACCACCTTGTAGCGGCGGATCGCCCCCGCGTCGTCGGTCACGA
>DATLUU010000310.1:0-2595 GCA_035577885.1 Verrucomicrobiia bacterium | reverse complement strand
GGTCGAGGGCGGACACGGCTTCGTGATCTGGGCAGCGAGCTACGACTATGACCTCGCCGCCAGCGACGACGTGGAGCGCCAGATCGTCCGGGACCTCACGCGCAAGGTCTCCGGTCCGTCTGGAGGCCAGGCGCCGCCGAGGCCGACGAAGCCCCACCCCGGCTCGGCGTACGACCGGGTGCTCCGTGCGTGGTCGGCGCTCGACGATCCGGACGACGCGATGGCCGATCGGGCGTTGGCCTACGTGGCGGAGGCGGTGGAACAGGATCCCGACTTCGCGCTCGCTTGGGCATGCCGCAGTCGTGTGCTGTGGAAGATCTGGATTCGGGACAGGACGGAGGAGTCTCCGCGGCTCGCGGAAGAGGCCGCGAATCGCGCAGTACGGCTGGACCCGGAGCTGCTCGAGGCGCGCCTTGCGCGCGCGCAGGTCTACCGAGGCACGGGCCGCTACGCCGCCGCCATCCGCGAGCTGAGCGAGGTGCTGAAGATCAATCCGAACTGGGATGAAGCCGAGCTGCAACTGGCCGCCGCTTACCGCGACGCCGGAGACCTCGTGAATGCCGAGTCCCACTTTCGCCACACCACCGAGGTGCGCCCGAGGTATTGGCGCAACTGGAACTCGCTCGGTGACCTGCGCCTCCTGCAGCGAGCGGACTACGCAGGGGCGCGCGAGGCCTATGGAAGGGTCATCGACCTCGTTCCCGAGAAGAACATCGGCTATACACGGCTGGCCGCGGTGGAGACCGTTGCCGGCCATTACGAAGCCGCCATCGAGCTGTACGAGAAACTTCGCAATCCGGTCGAGGACGGCTCCGTGGCCACCAACATTGGAACGGCGTATTTCTTCACGCACCAGCTCGAGAAGGCCAAGCGCTTCTACGACCTCGCGTCACGCCTCGAGCCCCGAAACATCAACGTCTGGATGAACCTCGGCGACCTGCACGCCAGGGCCGGGCGGCTCGATTCGGCGCAGGTGTGCTACGAGTACGCGCTCCAGTTGGCGGGCGATCAGCTCCGCGTGAATCCCCGGGGCGGCCAGGTCCAGATGCAGCGCATCCTGTGCCTGGCCAAGCTCGGCCGCTGCGACGAGGTGCGCGCTGCGTTCGCCACGAGGGTCGACACGCTGGCGGTCGGTAACGCCGAACTCACGCACAAGCTGGCCAAGGTTCTTGCCTTGTGCGGCCCCCGCACCAGGGCTCTGGAGACGGTGCGAAAGGCAGTCGAACTGGGGATCTCGCCGGTGCTGCTGCGCGACGAGGACGAACTCGCGTCGCTCCGGAACGATCCGGCTTTTCCGAAGGTGCTCCCGCCGAAAACGCGGTGAGCCGGGGGATGGCCCCGGCTCGCCTTGGCTCAGCGTGAAGCCTCGGATCTACGGATCGGGATGGATGTCGATGTCAGGATCGATCCAGCCGTAGTTGGGCGAGGTGCTCGTCGCACTCGCATCAACCAGGAAGATGTCGTAGGCCCAGCGGCCCCCCGTCATGTTCGGCTTCAGCCGCACGGCACCACTCCTCACCGGGGTATCGTTTGCCACGATGTCGTAGTCCGGTTGCGGGAGCAGTCCTTTGTCCTCGTTGGGGATGTTGTTCTTGACCACGATCCTGAGCTTCATGCCGGCGGGGATGTCGTGGCCCTCCCACACGACTTCGCGCGGGCGCTCCCGGCGTCGGGGGTTGCTCCCGGTGGTGTGGAAGGCGTTCGTCTCGCCGCTCCGGCACGGATAGACACCGAGCTCGTACTTGTTGCCCACCTTCCTGACGGCGATGTGGACCAATGTGGCATCATCGACTGCGGTAGGCATAGGCGGCCTCCTCGCTGGACCGGCGCGGCGCCGAGCAAGGCGTTGCTGCCGGCATCTGGGTCCGCGCCTGCCCTGGCGCGACTGTGTGCGGTCGGGGGTCCCGTGAACTTAGCGCGTGGCGTGCGCTGGGAACACTGAGAAGAGCGTCGCGGTCCGCGGTGCGCAGTGACGAGCATGTCATCACACGCGACCGCCGGTCGCACCGCGCCGGTCCCGCGCGACGCCTCACTGCAGGCGCACGACCCTCCGGAACGCCTGGTCCTGTCCCGCGCGCACGCGCAGCCAGTAGAGCCCCGCGGCGGCCACGCGTCCGCCGGCGTCGCGACCGTCCCAGGTGAGGTCGTGCGCACCCGCCGTCAGCACGCCCGCGTCGATCGCGCGCACGAGCCTGCCGCTCACGTCCACGATCTCGAGCCGAACCGGTGCCGCGCGCGCCAGCTCCAGCCGCACGCTCGTGGGGCCGGTCGCTGGATCGGGCCGGGCGGGGGAGACCTGGAGCCGCACAGTGGCAGCGGGCGGCACGCCGAGGCCGTTCGGCGGCTCCAGGAAGTACTGCGACAGGATCGTGGTCGACGTCGCGCTCAAGAGCGTGTGCGTCCAGCGATAGGGCCGGCCGGAGAGGAACGCGAAGCGGCCGCCATTCGCCCGCAGCCCCGCGCCCCCGGCGCGCAGCCGCACCACGCCCACGCCGCGCTGGGGCGAGAACCCGCTCGTGGTCTTGTAGAGGAGCTGGGTGTCGGGCTGCGTGCGCACGGTGTCGAACACGGCGTTCGCGGACTGGGTGCCGGTGC
>DATLUU010000309.1:0-6165 GCA_035577885.1 Verrucomicrobiia bacterium | reverse complement strand
CGCAGACCGAGGTGGCGCTCAAGATCATGTGGGTGCTGACCGCGGCGTTCGCGCTCTCCTGGGCGGGCGATGCGCTGCTGGCGATGGCCTCGGGCAGCGCGCGCGCGCTCGAGCAGTGGCCGGCACTGGCGCTGGCGCTCGACCCCTATGCCCTCTGGTCCGCAGCTCTATCGCTGTCGTTGATCGCCGGGCTCGTGCTCCTGGGCGGAGCGCCGTTCCACTTCTGGCCGGGCGATCTGTTCCACGGCGCGCGCGCGCACGTGGCGCCGTTCGTGGCCGCGACGCTGCAGTTGGCGGGGGCGGCCTGGCTGCTGCGCCACCTGGACGGCATCGCCGCGTTCAACGACGCCGCCATGCTCGTGCGCTCGCTCCTGACGCTCGCGAGCGCCGCGGCGCTGGCCGGGGGCGCGGCCACGCTCGGCTACCAGACGCGGCCCGAGCGGCGCGTGGGCGCGCTCGTGAGCCTCCAGGGCGGGCTCGTGCTCGCCTCGCTCGCCGCGGCACCGCAGCGCGAGCCGTTTGCCGACCACGGCGGGTTGGCGCTCTGGGCGGGCCACATGCTCCTCGCGGCCACCGGCGCGACGCTGCTGTCGCGCTTCCTGCCCGCCACGGCGGGTCCCGACGAGCGCGCCTCGGTGCTGTTCCGCCGGCATCCGTGGAGCGGGGTGGCGGGTGGCTACGCGCTGCTCTCGCTCGCGGGCGCACCGGGCACGCCCGGCATGTACCTGTGGCTCGACGTCGCGCGCACGCTCGCGGACCATCGCCGGCCGGGGCTCCTCTTCGGCGTCATGCTCGCCTGGCTCGCCGCGTTCGCCGTCGCCGCCCTCGAGATCCGCCGCGCGTTCGGCGCCCCCGATGGCTCGCCGCCCCCCGGGCAGGTGGTGCCGCGCTCGCTGCGCACCGCGATGTGGCTCTCGAGCGGCTCGCTGCTGGTGCTGCTGTGGGTGTGGCAGTCCCACCGGGGCGGGTAAGGGCGCCTTTCCCGGCGCCCGGGGTTTCCGGGCGGTGATACCATCCCCGCCATCGGGAGGCCGCTCCCTTGAGCCGGAGGTCCCTGATGCCCCGCCGCCTGCTGCTCCTTGCCAGCCTGCTCGCCGTCTGCGGGCTCGGCGCCCCCGTGCCCGCCGCGGCCAGACTCCATGCCGGGGACAAGGCCCCCGACTTCCGCGGTACCGACCTGGACGGGAACTCGATCCACCTCTCCGACTTCGCCGGGGAGGTCATCGTCCTGTTCGTGCTCGGAAGCACCTGAAGCGACTGCATGGCGGACGGTCCGTCCGTCGAGCACCAGATCTGGTCCTACGTTCAGGGTGCCTACCCGGCGCAGGTGATGGTGCTGGGGCCGGACGTGATGAACTCGGGCACCAACGGCAACACGCTGCGACAGTTCGACGTCATCGTCGGCGGGCTGTCGTTCCCGCTGCTGCGAGACTGTGCCGACGGCAGCGCGCTGGCGGACACGAACCTGCTCAAGCCCTACTTCCAGCGTGAGAACTACGTGGTCATCAACAAGCAGGGCATCATCCGCTACCACGCCGCCGACGTCTGGGACTTCGGCAACCGGTTCCATGCGGACGAGATCCTCGCCACCATCGACTCGCTGGTGACGCACACGGTGGACGCCGGCGGCATCAAGGCGCGGACCTGGTCGCTGGAGGCGTCGCCGAACCCCGCCCGCGGGCTGGTGACGCTCGTGCTCGCCAATCCCACCGCCGTCGCGGAGCCCGCGCGCGTGCGCGTGCTCGACCTCTCCGGACGGCTGGTGGCCGAGCTGCCACCGGCGCTCGCGCGCAGCGGCACCACGCGCGTCTACTGGGACGCCCGCAGTGCCCGCGGGGGATCGTTGCCGCCGGGTGTGTACCTGGTCGAGGCGGACGTCCACGGACGACGGCTCATCCGGCGCGTGGCGCTGACGCGGTGAGGCGAAGCGGCGTGTCCCGGGCCGCGGTGGCGTTCGCCGGCCTCGCGCTCGGCTGCTCGCTCGCGGCCGCGGCGCCGGCGGACCCACCTTCGGTGGGTACCCCGCGCGCGCCCGCGCCCGATTTCAAGGTGCGCTCGCTCGATAGCAGGGACCTGCGGCTCGCGTCGCTCCGCGCCCACGGGCCCGTGATCGTGGAGTTCTGGGCGACGTGGTGCGAGCCCTGCCGGGAGGCGCTCACCGAGCTCGAGGACTGGCGCAAGCAGTACGGCCCGCGCGGGCTCTCGATCGTCGCCATCTCGGTGGACGGCCCGCGCAACATCTCCAAGGTGCGGCCCTACGTGATGCGTCTCCACGTCCACTACCCGGTGGCGATCGACGAGGACCAGCGCCTGCAGCGGCTCTACCAGGCGAACCAGATGCCGACGGCGTTCCTCGTCGACGCGGCGGGGAACATCGCCGCGATCCGCGTCGGCTACCGGCGTGGCGACACCTCGTTCGCGAGCCGCATCGAGACGCAGTTCAAGGCCGACACCACGGCGGCCGGCAGCGCGCGTTGAGGTCCCCGGCGCGGTCGCGCGGCCGGCTGCTCGCTCTCGCCCTCGCCTGCGCGGCGGTGGCTTCACCCGCGCACGCGCAGCTCGCGGCCTCGAACCTGCTGCTGTTCCAGCTCGGCAACTGGCCGCCATCGATGCCCGACCGTGGCACGCCAGACCGCGAGAGCTTCTACGATCGACTGGACGTGCAGTACGTCTCCGGGTCCGCGCTCGCCGGCGTGCGCTTCGAGACCGACCGCAACAGCGATCTCGAGAACGAGTACGCGGGCTTCACCCAGCGCTTCGTGGACTGGCACGACGACAACGGCCTCCACCTGCGCGTGGGCAACTGCACCACCGTCCTCGGCCGCGGGCTCGTGCACCGCTCGTTCGAGCTGCCCGGCGTGGTGCTCGAGGAGACGGGCTTTCGCACGCGGTTCACGCCGGTTCGGGACGTGGATGGCGTGCTCGCCGAGTTCGCGCGCGGACCGGTGGCACTGCGCGCCATCGGCGGTGCTCCGAGCGAGGGCGACTTGTCGCTCGCGTACGAGGAGATCCTCGGCGTGCCCAGGCACCGCGGCCACATCGCCGGCGGCCAGGGCGTGCTCACGCTGCCGCGCCAGGCCGCGGTGGGCGCGATCGCGATGCGGAGCCCGGGCGGCATCGATCCGGCGACGAGCCTGCCGCAGCAGCACACGATCGGCTCCGGGTTCGTGGACCTGGACCCGTTGCGGGTGCTCGGCCTCGGCGGTCCGGCGCTCCCGAGCTATTTCGAGTACGCGCAGGAGGACCGCACGTTCGGACAGTGGTGGGCGTTCGACACCAGTGATCCCACGCCGCACGCGCTCTACGCGGGGACGAACCTGCTCTGGCGCGAGTTCACGCTGTCGCTCGAGTGGAAGGACTACTCCCAGTTCCGGCTGGGCACGAACGACCCGCCGTCGCTGGTGCCCGAGCACACGGAGGTTCTCCTCAACCGCACCACGCACGTGCTGGTCGCGAACGACGAGACCGGCTACCAGGTGGAGGGCTCGTGGTCGCCGGTGGCGTGGGCGACGCTGGTCCTGAACCGCTCGCGCGCCGACGGCGCGCGCGACGACCGCTACGAGGAGTGGTACGCAGGCCTGCGAGCGCTGCCGCGCGCGGGCCGCGGCGCCGACGGCGGCGTGTTCTACGACCGCGGTGCCGACAGCACCATCGCCATCACCCGGCGCGACACCTACGGGTTCGACGTCACCGGGCGCTGGCGCTCGCGCTGGTCGGCCAAGCTCGACGTCGAGCGGCAGACCTCGGAGCGGAAGAGCTTCATCGCCGCGACCTCGAGCATCGGGCTCACGCACTTCGAGGACGTGCACGTGTCGCTGGTCGCCACGCTCGCCGACGTGGGCAGCGCCGGTTTCACCTGGGACCGCACCACCGACGAGCTGGATCCGTCGTGGGATCCCGGGCGCACGACGCCCCTCCACCTCTTCAGCTGGAACGCGAGCGCGCGCATCAGCGACGGCAACGAGGCGGTGCTGTTCCTGGGCAGGCGCCGCGGCGGCCTCGCCTGCACGGCGGGCACGTGCTACGTGGTGCAGCCGTTCGAGGGGTTCGAAGCGAGGCTCGTGAGCCGGTTCTGACGGCGTCGCGTGGTGCGCTGCGCCGCGCATCCCCTATGATGCCGCGCTCGACATGGGCCCAAGGTGGCCCCGGACCAGGACGCTGGAGAGCCGCCCATGAGCTTCGTGTTCAAGCTCCCCCTGATCGTCGTCGGACCCGGCATCATCCTCCTGCTCGTCGCCTTCGGACTCGGCGGCCTGACGCTGTTCCGCCGCTTCCAGCTGCCGAAGCTCCGGTTCGGCCACAGCGACGCCCACTTCAGCGGCGCCATGGTCGCCTCGATCATGGTGTTCTACGGGCTCGCGCTGGCGTTGACGGCCGTGCACGTGTGGGAGACGTACGAGGACGTGGAGAAGGTGGTCACGCGTGAGGCCGCGTGCCTCGCCATCCTGTGGCGCGACATCAGCGAGTACCCCGAGCCCACGCGCTCGCTGCTCCAGGCCGGGCTCAAGGACTATGCGGACTACACGATCCACGAAGCGTGGCCCATGCAGCGCCAGGGGATCGTGCCGGTTCGCGGCATCAAGCGGCTCGATCGCTTCCAGGCGACGCTGATGCAGTACGAGCCCAAGACCGAAGCGGAGAAGCTACTCGCCGCCGAGGCGCTCAGCGCCTATCACGACATGATCGAGGTGCGGCGGATGCGCCTGGATGCGGTGGAGATCCACCTGCCGGGCGTGATGTGGCTCGTGGTGCTGGCGGGCGCGGCGATCAGCCTGCTGTCCGCGTTCTACTTCCCGGTCGAGGACTTCCGCGTCCACGCCGCGCAGGTGTCGCTGCTCGCCACGCTCATCGGCGTCGTCATCTTCCTGATCGTGGCGCTCGACCGGCCGTTCCAGGGCCAGCTCGGCCTCGGGCCAGGCGCGTTCGAGCTGACCTACGAGCAACTCATGATGCACTGAGCGGGTCCGGCGGCGCGGTGGGCCGGCCGCCGGCGCACGGCCCGGCTAGTACTCGGTCGCGATCGAGTAGTCGATCTCCTGCCCGCCCAGCGCGTCGGGCGTGCGCAGCGTGAGCGCGTGATCGGTGCGCGCGCGTGGCGGCGTCGCGGTGATCCCGTGTCCGCCCGACTCGCTGCCCAGCACCTTCCGCAGCACGCGCGCCGGCAGCCACACCTCGCCGCGCACGGACTGCCGGGGTGCCAGCTCCATTCGCGGCAGGAGATCCCGGATCGAGCGCTCGCGCTCGTACTCGAAGGACGTGGCCATCGCCCGCTCGCCGGGCGCCGGCTGCAGATCGGGTCGCGCCGGGCAGCTCGCGGGCATGGTGCCGGGGTCGGTCCCGCCGCGGAAGCCCGGGTCCTCGTAGGCCGAGTCCTGGTTGGGAGACGCATCGATCGACCCCGCCAGCACCGCGAGCGCCACCACGGCCACGCACCCGACGAACATCAGTGCGTCGAGGGGGCCTCCGCCGCCCGGGGTCGCCCGCTCGAGCATCCTGCGCACCTTGTCCGGGTCTTCGGCGGCGAAGCGCTGGCGCAGCGAGCGCGGCAGGTCATTGCCGGAGCTGGCGAGCGTGAACGTGAACTGCTTCGGATCCACCAGCAGCGGGGCGTCGGACTGGTTCACGACCTCGACGTCGAACACCATGTGGTCGAGCCAGTGGCGGTCGAACGCGGCGCTGACCGTGGCCACACTGGACTCGGTGCGCACCCATTGCTGGCCGGTGAGCCAGGGCGACTCGGGGTCGCGGGACACGAGGTCGAACGCCGGCGCCGCACAGCCGCCGCAACAGAGCGCCAGGATGCCGATCACGACCGCTCGCATGGGAACGTCCTCGGGTCCGGCGTGCGCAGCAAACAAGGGGCGTGCCAGCCGCCCGCGACCGTCCTGCCCACCTTTCGGTGACCTCCCGAGGGCAGAACGCGTCGCCGACCGCCACGGTGTGTGGCTCGGCCGCCACGGTCCGCGGTCACGTACTTCGGGCATGGCGGCCGCCGGCCCGCCGGGGCTACGATGGTCTCCGACCGGCCGTGCCCTTCGCCGGGAGGCTCCCATGCGCGTCACGCCCCTCCTTCTGCTGCTGCTCGCGGCGTGCGCGCCCATCGATGAGCCCACGCAGTCCACGGCGCTGCCGCCGCTCAACGTGACCCTGGTCACGAACGTGGCG
>DATLUU010000308.1:0-6739 GCA_035577885.1 Verrucomicrobiia bacterium | reverse complement strand
GCTCAATCGCCAGGTGTTCGCGGAGCTGATGCGGCGCATGATCGCCGACCCGCTGCAGGTGGAGCGCTCGATGACGCTCGTGCTCGTGGGCCGGAACCTCGAGCGCGTCGCCGACCTGGCCACGAACGTGGCGGAAGAGGTGGTGTTCATCGCCGAGGCGCGCATCATCAAGCACCACGCCGACGAGGAGGTCGCGGGCGGCTAGCGCGTCCTAGCCTGCCGTCGTCCTCGAGATCACCACGTGCATCGCGTTCTCGGTCGCCGCGTGCTCGTGCACGCGGTACCCCAGCGCGAGCAGGTCGATCCCGGCGAACAACGATTCGCCGCTGCCCAGCAGGATCGGCGAGAAGCCGAGGTGCATCTCGTCGATCAGCCGCGCGTTCAGGTACTGGCGGATCGTGCTCACGCCGCCGCCGAGGCGGATGTCGCGGGAGCCGGCGGCCTCGCGGGCGCGCGCGAGCGCAGCCTCGATGCCGTCGGTGACGAAATGGAAGACGGTGCCACCCTCCATCTCGAGGGACGCCCGCGCGTGATGCGTGAGGACGAAGACCGGCACGTGATACGGCGGGTTCTTCCCCCACCAACCTCGCCAGGCATCGTCCGGCCACGGGCCGCGGATGGGGCCGAACATGTTCCGGCCCATGATCCATGCGCCCAGATTCTCGAAACCGCGAGCGGCGAGCTCGTCGTCGCGCCCGGTGGTGCCGGGCTTCGGCGAGCGCTGCATCTGCTGGAACGTCCGCGTCGCGATGAGCCAGTCGTGGAGCGACTCGCCGCCGCGCCCGAGGGGCTCCTCGCGACGCTGGTCCGGACCGGCGCCGTAACCGTCGAGCGAAACGCTGAACCCGTGCACGCGCACCTTCGACAAAGCGCCCTCCTTCGTGGGATGCCTAACGCGAGGACCTAGCGCCCGGGTCCTGGCTCCAGGTGTACGAGCCGCGGCCGCGTGCGGCGGATGCGCGGCCACGCGGCGAGCGACCAGCCCGCGAGTGCCAGCACCGCGAGCGCCGCGGCCACGGCGTGGTGGAGCGCGGTGCGCCCAGGGTCGAACGTGGGCCCGAGCGCGCGCAGCAGCGTCGCCGCCGCGAGCGCCGTCACCGCCCACCACGACAGCACGTCGTTCTCTTCGCCCATGGCGTGGCCGCCGTGCGAGACCACGACACGCGTGCCGATGCCGAGCGTCAGGAGCGCGTAGCCGCCCACGAACGCCACGTGCCAGGCCTCGACGCGGTACAGCGGCCAGATCGCAGCCGCGACGAAGCCGATCGTCACCGCCCAGCCCGCGGTCCAGATCGACCACGACAGGCGATCGCGCCGTCCCGGAAGCCGCCACAGCTTCCACGCCAGCTGCGTGCTCGCGAGCGCGGCGAGCGCGCGGCACCACGCCGCGGCGACGACGAGCCCGGCGAAGTCGAGGTTCACGGCGAGCGCGAGCAGCGCGGCCACGGTGACCACGAACCCGCGCCGGCGCGGGCGGTCGCCGGCCTTCGCGATCCCGGCGATGGTGAGCGGGTCGGTCATGCGCGCGAACGTGGGCACCAGCAGGCCGCCGAGCCCGAGCACGAGCGCGGGCATCATGCCGAGCGAGACGCAGCGCACGCCGGCGCGCTCGGCGGCCTCGGGCAGCCGCCCGAGCGACACCAGCACCTCGACCACCGCACCCGCCACGCCCAGCGCCAGCCCAACGCCCACGAGCAGGAACTCCTCGGGGGGCGCCGCCTCGCCGGGCCGCACGCGGCGCGCGACCACGAAGCCGAGTGCGCCGAGCGCCGCGAGGTACGCCCACGCCGCCGCGGGGATGCCGAACGCGCGCAGCACGACGAACGCACCCACCAGCGCGGTCACCGAGCCCAGCTCCGCCGGCGAGCAGCGCGGGCCATGCGTGAACGCCGGCATCGCCGTGAGCAGGAAGCCGCACACGAACGCCAGCTCGAAGCCCTGCACCATGAGCGCCGCGTGCGCCGCGCCGGGGTACGGGATCGGCGCGCGCGCGGCGACCAGGATCCACGGCACGAGCCCGGCCAGCGCCGCGGCGACGCCGACCGGGAACAGCACGCGGTAGGGGTCGGGCGCCAGGCGCGCGGCGTCCGGCGGCGCTGGCTGCACTTCATCGCGACGCACGAGCCGCATCATTCCAACGTCTTCGAGAACCGCCAGGTCGAGAACATGAAGAACAGGAACGCGAACACGGCCAGGGACAGCAGCTGCGGCCACAGTTCGGTGAGGCCGTTCCCCTTGAGCACGATACCGCGCACCAGCCGCAGGTAGTGCGTGAGCGGCAGGAAGATGCCCACATAGCGCGCCGCCGCGGGCATCGCCTCGCGCGGCCACATGAAGCCCGAGAGCAGGATGTTCGGGAGCAGGAACAGGAACGCGGTCTGCATCACCTGCGCCTGGTTGCGGCCGAGCGTGGACACGAACAGCCCCAGTCCGAGGCTCGCGACGATGAACAGGAACGAGGCGCCGTAGAGCGCGAGCAGGGGGCCCCGGATCGGCACGTGGAACACGAAGTGGCCGACCACGAGCACGGTCGTGAGCTGCATGTAGCCCACGAGCACGTAGGGCGCGATCTTCCCGAGCATGATCTCCCACTTGGCCAGCGGCGTGACGATCAGCTGCTCGAGCGTGCCGGTCTCGCGCTCGCGCACGATCGTCAACGCGGTGATGATGATGAGCGTGTTGGAGAGGATCATGCCGATCAGCCCCGGCACGATGAAGATGGCGTTGGCGAGCGCCGGGTTGTAGAGCGGCCGCACGCGCACGTCCACGGGCAGCCGCGTGGCCGGGTTGCCGAGCGTCCCCGCGCGCAGCGAGACCAGCCGCATGTTCGTGCGCTGGCCCACGAGCTGCGCGGCCGCGATGGCGCTCTGCGACGCGGTGGGGTCGCTGGCGTCCACCAGCACCTGGACCGGCGCGGTGTCGCCGCGCTTCAGGCTCCGCGCGTAATCGGGCGGGAACACCACCGCCGCGCGTGCGCGCCCGGCGTCCACCGCCTCGAGAGCCTCCGCGTAGGAGTGCACCTCGCTCTTCACCAGGAAGTTGTCGGTCGCCACCAGCGACTGGACGAACGACCGGCTCTCCTGCGTGCGGCTCTGGTCGAAGATCACCGTGGGCAGGTTGCGCACGTCGGTGCGGACGGCGAAGCCGAAGATCAGGAGCTGCATCACCGGCACGGCGAGCATGAGGCGGAGCGTCGTCGGGTCGCGCCGCATCTGCACGAACTCCTTCCGCACCATCGCGCCCAGGCGCTCGAGGTTCACGAGTCCTTCTCCTGCAAGTCGACGAAGATGTCCTCGAGCGTGTGCGTATCGCCGAACTGCCGCTTCACCTCGTCGGGGGATCCGAGCGCCACGAGGTGGCCCCGGGAAAGGAACGCCAGCCGGTCGAAGCGCTCGGCCTCGTCCATGTAATGCGTGGTCACGATCATGGTCACACCCGCGGCGGCCTGCTCGCGGATGATGGTCCAGAACAGCCGCCGTGCGGCCGGGTCGACGCCGGCCGTGGGCTCGTCGAGGAACACCACCTCGGGCTCGTGCATCATCGCGCACGCCAGCGCCAGGCGCTGCTTCTGGCCGCCGGAGAGCACGCCCGAGAGCCGATCGCCCAGCTCGGTCAGCCGCATCGCCTCCTTCGCCCACGCCAGCCGCGGCTTGAACTGGGGGCCGAGGTTGTAGACGCCGCCGTAGAACGCGAGGTTCTCGTCCACGGAGAGGTCGCGGTAGAGGCCGAACGCCTGCGACATGTAGCCGATGCGCGACTTCACGCGCTCGGGCTCGCGCGAGACGTCGGCGCCGGCGACGATCGCCGTGCCCTGGCTCGGCAGGATCAGGCCGCAGAGCATGCGGATCGTGGTGGTCTTGCCGGAGCCGTTCGGCCCGAGGATGCCGAAGATCTCGCCGGGGTGGATCGAGAACGAGACGTGGTCCACGGCCAGGACCTTGCCGAAGCGCTTGACCAGGTCGCGCACCTCGACGACGGCCGGCTTCGCCTCGCCGTTCATCGCGCGCTCGCGCCGACGGGCCCGCTGGTGCCGGCGCTCCCGGCGCGGGCGTCGGAGGTGAGGATCCTCGCGTCCGCCGGCAGCCCCGCCTTGAGCCGGCCGCCGGTGCGATCGAGCACCAGCTTCACGCCGAACACGAGATTCGCCTGCTCCTCCTCGGTGAGTGCTGCGCGCGGCGTGAACTCGGCCTCGGTGGCGATGCTCACGACGCGGCCGTGGAACGGCTTGCTCACGCCGATCGGCCGCACCTCCACGGGCGCGCCGAGGCGCACCCTGGTGAGGAGCGGCGCCGCGACGTAGACGCGCATCCACAGCGAGTCGGGGTCGCCCAGCGTCACCACCGGCATGCTCGGCGGCACCAGCTCGCCGGCGCGGTAGTTGACGAGCAGCACCACGCCCGTGCGCGGCGCGGTCAGGATCAGCTCATCGGCCCGGCTCCTGGCACCCTGGAGCTGCGCGGCCGCCGCCACCGCCCCCTGCTTGGCCGCGGCCACCTGCTGGTGGCGGTAGCCATCTTCCTGCAGCCGCAGCTGTTCGGCCGCCGACGAGGCGCGCGCCTGTGCCGCGTCGCGCGCGGCGCGGTCGCGGTCCAGGTCCGCCTGTGCCGCGAGGCCCTGCTTCACCAGCCGCTCGGTGCGGTCGAACTCGGCCTTCGCCAGCTCGAGGTCGGCGTTCGCGCCGCGCACCGCCTCGCGCGCGATCACCAGCTCCGCCGGCCTCGATCCCTGGATCAGGTCGCGCGCCTGGGCCTGCGCGCGCTCGGCCTGCGCCGCCTGCGCCGCGAGATCCGCCGAGACCTCGCCGCGGTTCAGGACGCAGAGGGTGTCGCCCGCGCTCACCGTGTCGCCCTCGACGACGTTCAGCTTCTCCAGCCGGCCGCCCACGAGCGAGGCGATGTCCACCTCGTCCATCTCGATCGTGCCCGCGCCGCGGATGCCGTCGCCGTTTCGCGAGCAGCCGGCGAGCACGAGCACCGCGATGGCCAGCAGGACGACAACGAGGTACTGGGGCCCCGCGGGAAGGCAGCTCGCCCGCGGGGTCGCGCCCACTGGTCTCACCGTGTTCGGGTTCGCCGAGGTGGACAGGACGGAACCATCACGCGGTTCGGGGCGCATGCCTCCGCCGATCGGCTAGCGCCGGACGTCGGGGAGCAGCAGGTCGATGCGGCCGACCAGCGCGCCGCGGAGCGCGCTCGCGTCCGTGAGCCCGCTCGCGCGCAGCGGCTCGGGCGCCGAGCCCGCGGCGAGCGCAGAGCCAGGCACCACCTCGAGCCGGCCGTTCACGCGCACCACGTAGGCGGCGTCGCGACGGGGCGGCTCCCCGGTCTCGCGCGTGACCACCGCGAGGTAGCCCTCCGGCAGTCCCGGCGCGCGCGCGGCCTGCACGGCGTCGAGCGGGAACGCGAACGGCCGCCGGAGCCTCGTGTAACGCTCGCGCGCCAGCGTGGCGTCGTGTCCATAGAGCGACGGGTCCAGGCTCAGCGTGTTCACCACCAGCTCCGGCCCCGGGCGCACGCCGTCGCCGGGGTCGGCGGCGGTGGCCAGCACCGCCACGCGCAGCCGGCCGGCGTCGCGCGCGCCGTCCACCACGTCGATCTTCCGCTCGGGCGTGCCCGCGCCGTTGTCGGTGACGCCGAAGCCCGCGCGCAGCCGCTCCCAGGCGCCGAGCATGGCCTCGTGATCGGCCCGGCCATTGCGGCCACGGCTCTTCACCCGTGCCCAGGCGCGATAGAGCTGCTCGTAGGCGCCGTCGCCCAGCGCCACCGCGATGCGCGCGGCCACGTCCTCGCCGGGCACCTTGCGGCCGTGCTCGATATTGAAGAGGAACGAGGTGGCGAGACCGCCCGCCGCCTCGGACAACCGCTTGTAGGACAAGCCTTGCGAGAGCCTGAGCGTGCGGATGCGCAGGGCCACCGGGTCGTCCGCGACTTGGGGCGTCATCACGGCACGCGGGGTCGTGGTCATGAGGGCAAGTTATCGCGTTCTCCCATGGGATGCCAATTCCGGGCGGGCGGCGTTTCGGGGATATTCCCGCCCGGTCGTGCGGGCGTTTCGGGCCGCGCGAATGGAGGCCGCATGTTCGCAGGTCACATCGGGGCGGGCCTGGCGCTCGCCCGCATGGAGCGGCGCGTGAACGTCGGCGTGTTCATCGCCTCGGCGCTCCTCCTGGACATCGTGCTCTGGATCCTCGTGCTGCTCGGGCGCGAGTCGATCGTGCTCCCGGAGGACTTCGCGAGAACGCGCCAGCCGTCGTTCACCTTCCCGTTCTCACACGGCCTGCTCGCGAGCCTCCTCTGGGCGGCGCTCGCCGCCCTCGCCGTGTTCGCCTTCGGCTCGCGGCTCGGGGCATCTCGGGCGCGCGCCGCGCTCTTGGTCGGCACCGCGGTGTTCTCGCACTGGTCGCTCGACGCGCTCGTCCATCGCTCGGAGCTGCCGGTCGCCGGTGCGCTCAACGCCGGGCTCGGCCTCTGGGACCAACTGCCGTTGGCGCTCGGGGTCGAGACCGGGATCCTGTTCTTCGGGATGGGGGCCTTCTTGACGGGCAGCGACCTGCCGCGCGGACGTTCGATCGGCATGGCCGCCGTCGCCCTCCTCACGCTCGCCCTCACGCTCACGGGCATGACCGTGGCCCCGCCGCCGCCCTCGGCGTTCGCGATGGCTTCGAGCTCGCTGGTCACGCTCGCGGTCGTCTGCGCCGTGTCGTCGTGGCTCGGCAGGCGCCCGCGAGCGCAACCGGCCT
>DATLUU010000307.1:0-11140 GCA_035577885.1 Verrucomicrobiia bacterium | reverse complement strand
ACGTGTCGCGGGCCGCTCGGGATCGATGCGACGTGGAAGCAGGGTTATCCCGAGCCGGTCGCGAACCTCCCGGAAGTGATCGCGGGTATCGACGCGTGGTATACGGCGTAGCGACTTGATGCTGCGCACGGCGCAGGCTCGTTGTGGTGAGGAGGGTGCTTGGCGGGAAGTTGGAAGTTCTTGGCGGTGCTCATATGTGGGCTGACGCTGCTTGGGGCGATGGCACTTGCGGGCGCGGAGAACCCGCCCGTGCCGAAGACCGACGAGGAGCTGCTCGCGTTCAGCCTGAGCATCGAAGGCTGCGTCGGCGTCGTGCAGGTGCTCAAGCGGACCGTGGACTCCGGCGCGGACGGCGACTACACGGAGTTCCTGGACGTGAAGCCGATCCGCTGGCTCTCCGGCACGTGCGGGAGCTCGAAGACGGCGAAGCTGCGGCTCTACTCGCGGCCGCATTCGTCATTCGGGTTCATGAGCACCGGCGACTGGGAAGTCGCCCCGCGCGACACGGTGATCGTCTTCACCTATCACGACCGGAACCGGAGCTACGTGTCGCAGACGCCGCACACGCTCTGGCACGGCCTCGCCAAGGCGACGCCGGAGAAGCTCCAGTTCCTCGAGTCGAACATCCCGCGCATCCTCGAGAGCGACTCGCTCGGCCGGCGGGACACGACGCGATAGCGCCGGCGCGGCCTCCCGCCCGTCAGAGCGCGGTTCGCTCGCCCGCGGCCGCGACGCCGCAGCCCGCCGCCTCGACGCGCTTCCGTTCCGCCGTGCCCGCGATGCCGGCGCGGTTCGTGTGGTTCAGGTGGATGAACCGGATCCGCGTTCGCTCGGCGGCGGTGAGCGACGCGAGCCGCGACAGCGACTCGACGATGAAGGGGTGCGGGATCTCGCGCAGGTCCCGGCCCGGAAGCTCCGCAGCGTCGAAGAACGTGCCGTCCAGGTAGGCGGCGCTCGCGCCGGCGGTGACGTCCTCGATCCGCCGCTCCCAACGCTCCCACTTGTCGATGTCGGGCAGGTAGACCACCGCGCCTCGCGGCCCGTCGATACGGAAGCCGACCGTTTCCGAGTACTCATCGCGGTGTGGCACCCGGAACGGCGTGACCCGCAGCGAGTCCCCGAGCGCGATCGTCGAGTCCGCCGCAAGCGGCCGCAGCTCGATGTTCGCGAGCGTGACGAGTTGTCCCCACGGCCCGTTCGCGGTGAGGAAGTCGCGCATGCGGGGCATCACCCACACCGGCATGCCGTGGGTACCCATCGCCTCGCGGCCCAGGTGCACGAGCCCGGTGTAATGACCGATGTGCGCGTGCGTGAGGAAGATGCCGGCGAGTGAGCATGCCGGGGCTTCCGCGGCCATCGCCGCGAGCTGGGACGGGAAGTCGGGCGTGGCGTCGATCAACCACCATCGGTGCGACGCCGGATCCACGACGCCCAGGCTCGCCACACGCTCGTGCCGGCCGCTCGTGCAGCACGACTTTCGGCACCCGGCCTGCGGGATGCCGCCATCCTGCGCGATGCCGAGGACCATCGTATAGGGCCGCGGCGCCGTCGCCCCGGTCCGTTGCGCGGCGACGAGCGCGAAGCCGAGCAGCGCGACGACGGCGATCTTCATTCCCGATCGACCGCGGGTGGACGGGGTCAGGCGGACGGCGTCTCCGGGATCTTCCCGGACTTCTTCCCGCCGGCGACGATGGCGTCGTCGACCGTGGTGAACACGTCGAACACCAGCGACAGCTTGGTGATGATGAGCAGATTGTTGATGCGCTTGTCGACGCGGGCGAGGAACACGCTCGCGCCGCGCTTGGCGAAGCGCTGGTGCGCATCGACCAGCGCGCCGATGCCGGGCGAGCTGATCCAGTCGATGGCGCCCAGGTCCACGACCATGAACGCGAGCTGCTCCTCGTTCAGCTGCTTCACGATGGCCTGGAACTCGTCGGTCTCCTTGTCGCCCACCAGGCGGTGGTCGGGCCGGACCACGGCGAAGTTCTCACCGACCCGGACCGTGGTGTATTTCGTGCGCTGCTTGTCCATGACGGCCTCCATTAGCCCGCCGAATCGGCCGCTCCGGCCGTCAGGTGGGATCGTCCACATTGTAGCGTCGAAACCCCACGAACGCAGTGACCGGCCGGCCCGCGCCGCACCCGCGGACGGTGGCCGCGCCGACACTCATCCGCCGGTCCCCTCCCAGGGCCAGCGCGCGGCGAGCACGAGCAGCAAGCCGGCCGGGATCATGAAGTACATGGGCGGGAGCGCTCCGTACCCGAGCGAGAATACGAATTGGACGCCCGCGGCGATCGCACCGATGAGCGACACGGCCCTGCGCACACGTGGATCGCCGCCGCTCGTGAGATGAACGGCCACCAGGGCGACGCCGAACAGGATCGTCATCGCCCCGTAGAGCACCCCCCAGCACTGCATGACGTCCCAGTAGTTCCACGGCGTGCCGGGGACGGTGAACGTCTTCAACCGCTTCGCGATCTCGGTACCGTGGGCATCCGGCGAGTACTGTCCGATCGTGTGCCCGATCCCGCAGAGCACGAACAACACGCCACCGGCGACTTGAAGCCGGCCCGGGACCTTCGACATGGCAGCCTCCATGGCTCGGACGTGGGGTACGCGCACGCTAGTGGCCGCGGGCGGGCGCCGGCAAGCGCGGCGCGTTGGGTCTGCGATGGCGAGCCGCGAGCCCAGCCGCTAGGCTGCGCGTCCCATGGATCCCCGCTCCGCGTTCATCCAGCTCTTCGGCGCGCCGCGCGCGCTCATCGGCATGGTGCACGTGGGAGCGCTCCCGGGCTCGCCCGCGGCGCGAGACCCGATCGCGCGGCTCGTGGAGCAGGCCGTGGCCGAGGCGCGCGCCTATCGCGACGCGGGGTTCACCGCGATCGCCATCGAGAACATGCACGACCGGCCGTATATGAAAGGTGGGGTCGGGCCGGAGGTGACGGCGGCCATGGCCGTGATCGGCCGCGAGATCCGCCGCGACACGGGGTTGCTCGTGGGTGTCCAGGTGCTCGCGGGCGCCAACCGCGAAGCGCTCGCGGTCGCGCACGCCATCGGCGCGGCGTTCGTGCGCGTGGAGGGGTTCGTGTTCGCGCACGTCGCCGACGAGGGGCTGATCGAGGCCTCGGCCGGCGACCTGCTCCGCTACCGGCGCGCGATCGGCGCCGAGGACGTGCGCGTGTTCGCCGACATCAAGAAGAAGCACGCCGCGCACGCCCTCACCGCCGACGTGTCGATCGCCGAGATGGCGCGCGCGGCGGAGTTCTTCCTCGCCGACGCCGTCATCGTCACCGGTAGTGCCACCGGCGAGCCGGCGACGCGCGGCGACGTGAGCGGGGCCGTGAACGCCACGCGGCTCCCGGTGCTGGTGGGCTCGGGCGTGACGCCCACGAACCTCGATCACTACGCGCACGCGCACGGCTTCATCGTCGGCTCGTCGCTGAAGCAGGGCGGGGTGTGGTCGAACCCGCTCGACCCGGATGCGCTGCGGGCGATGGTGAGCGCATTCGCGGCGCTCCCGAAGCCGTGAGCCGGCCGTGATCCCCGACCTGGTGCTGCTCGGCAACCTGCTCGTGGACGACGTGGTGTTCGCGGACGGGCGCACGCGCATGGGCGAGGCCGGAGGCGCGATGCTCTACGCCGCGCTCGCGGCCTCGCTGTGGGGCGTGCGTGCGGGCTGCGTGAGCCTGCAGGGCGACGACTATCCACTCGCGGCGCTCGACGCGCTGCGTGCTCGCGGCGTGGCGCTGGACGGCGTCCACCCGCTGCACCGAAACGGCGTGCGCACGTGGCTCCTCTACGAGAGCGCTGTCCGCCGCGTCATCCATCGGCTCGGCTGCCCCACGCACGAGGCGGTCTCGCCCGCGCCCGCACACGTGCCCGCCGCATGGCGCACGGCACGCGCGTTCCACCTCGCACCCATGCCGTTCGACACGCAGGCGGCGCTCGTGCGCGCGATCCGCGCCTGGGAGTCGCCCGAGCGGCCGGCGTTCATCTCGCTGGACCCGCACCTGCCCATCACCCCGGACACGGTCGCACGCCATCGCACGCTGCTCGCCGAGGTGGACGCGTTCTTCCCCAGCGACGACGAGATGCTGCTCCCCGACGCGACGCGCGACCCTGCCGGCGTGCTCGCCTCGCTGGACCCGGCGGAGCCGGGTGCCCCGCGCCGGCTCCGGTTCGTGGCTTGGAAGCGAGGCGCCCGGGGTGGCACGCTCTACGATGCAAGCACGAAGCGCGCACACGACTGGGCCCCGCGCGCCACCCGCGTCGAGGATCCCACCGGCGCGGGCGATGCGTTCATGGCCGGGTTCGTATCGGCGCAGTGGGAGAGCGACGACGTCGAGCGCGCGCTCCGCCGCGGCATCGTCACCGCGAGCTTCGCGATCGAAGCCTGGGGCGCCGACGGCCTGCTCGCCGCGACCCCCGAGACGGTGCGGTCGAGACTCGCAAGCTGGGCCCAGGAGAAGGTGTGCTCGTGAGACCGGAGCGGCTGGCCGTGGCCGACGAGGTCGCGCGCGCGCTCGCCGCGCACCGCGGCGTGGTGGCGCTCGAGACCACCGTGGTCACGCACGGGCTTCCGCATCCCCGGGGCCTCGAGGTCGCGACGTCGATGGAGGCGCGTGTCCACGCCGCCGGCGCCACGCCGGCCACGATCGGCGTGCTCGACGGCCGGGTCCGCGTCGGGCTCACGCGCGAAGAGCTGGAGCGACTCGCGGCCAGTCCCAGGATCGAGAAGCTCAACCTGAGCAACCTCGCGGCCCGGCTCGCGGCCGGCGGCGCGGGGTCCACGACCGTGGCGGCGACGATGCTCGCCGCGCACATGGCCGGGATCGCCGTGTTCGCCACCGGCGGCATCGGCGGCGTCCACCGCGGCGCGGGGCAAACGGATGACGTGAGCGCCGACTTGACCGCGCTCTCGCGCATCCCGGTCGCGGTGGTGTGCGCGGGGGCCAAGTCGATCCTCGACCTGCCGCGCACGGTCGAGCGGCTGGAGACGCTGGGCGTGCCCGTCTATGGATATCGCTGCGACGAGTTCCCGGCGTTCTGGCGGCGCTCGAGCGGGCTCAAGCTCGACCAGCGCTTCGATGAGTTGCCGGACCTGGCGAGCGCCGTCCGCGAGCACTGGGCGCTCGGCACCGGCACCGGCGTGGTGGTGGCGAACCCGGTTCCCGAGGCGGACGAGATGGACGAGCGCGCCTACGACCGCGCCCTGGTGCGCGCGCTCGAGCGCGTGGAGAAGCAGCACATCCGCGGTCGCGCCGTGACCCCCGCGCTCCTCGAGACCATCCAGGAAGCCACCGGCGGCAAGGCGACCACGTCGAACATCGCGCTGCTCGAGCACAATGCCACCGTGGCGGGCGGCCTCGCGGTGGCGCTCGCGGCAGGGTGAAACCGGCCGATACCCCACCGTGAATGCGTGGTGACTCACGGGTAACCAGCGACCTGCGCTGCGCCTGCGCTCGGTCCCTCGGATTCCCGCGCTGGTATCACGACCGTGGACCGCTCCAACCCGCCGAGTCAGTTTGCCTGTCCAAGCGGGCAACCTTGCTTTCCACCAGCCCGTAGGGCGGGTATCTCGCGCCCCGTCCCGCTCGTCGGGCGCAACACCGGACGTGACCCGGTGAATCTCGATCTGCCGGATGCCGACCGCCCATCGGCCTCCTCCGGAGCCCCGTGATGCGATCCCTCTTCTATGGCCTGCTGTTCGCCGTGTCCGCGGGACCGGCGTTCGCGGACGTCCCTCCCGTGCGGGCGGTTCGCACCGACCGGCCGGTGCTTGTGGATGGCCTGCTCGACGAAGAGGTGTGGAAGAACGGCACGGCCGTCGCGAACTTCACGCAGAGCGATCCCGACCAGGGCGTGCCGCCCCGGCAGAAGACGGAGGTGCGCGTCGCCTACGACGACGACGCGCTCTACGTCGGCGCACGCATGTTCGACACCGCGCCCGACTCGGTGATCGCGCGCCTCTCGCGCCGCGACGACGACGCCCGCTCCGACATGTTCACCATCAAGCTCGATCCACTCCACGACAAGCGGACGGGCTATTACTTCACGGTGACCGCGGCCGGCGTGCTCGTGGACGGCGTGCTCATGAACGACGAATGGGACGACAACTCCTGGGATGGTGTCTGGCAGGGGCGCGCCCATCGCGACGGCCAGGGCTGGACCTGCGAGATGCGGATCCCGTTCTCGCAGCTCCGCTTCCAAGCCGCCACGCCGATGATCTGGGGCGTCAACTTCCAGCGCACGACGACGCGCTACAGCGAGCAGGACGCGGTGGTGTACACGCCGCGCGGCGAGTCGGGCTACGTCTCGCGCTTCCCGGAGCTGCATGGCCTCGACGGCCTCCACGCTGGCCACACGATCGAGCTGATCCCTTACGTGACCAACAAGACCGAGCATGCATCCGCCGGGCTCTACCCGCCGGATGACCCGTTCCATTCCGGCTGGGAGAACACACCCACGGCGGGCGGCGACATTCGCACCAGCCTGGGCTCCAAGCTCACCGTGAACGCCACCGTCAATCCCGACTTCGGCCAGGTCGAGGTCGACCCGGCGGTCGTGAATCTCTCCGACGTCGAGACCTTCTTCCAGGAGAAGCGACCGTTCTTCACCGAGGGCGTGAGCGTGTTTCGCTGCGGCAACAACGGAGCGAACAGCTACTCGAGCTTCAACTGGCCGGAGCCGACGTTCTTCTACTCGCGTCGCATCGGGCGGACGCCGCAGGGCGGGACGCCGGATGCCGATTTCGTGGACTACCCCACCGCCGTGCACATTCTCGGGGCCGCCAAGATCACGGGCCAGGCCGCGCCGGGTTGGAACGTCGGCACCGTGCAGTCGGTCACCGCGCAGGAGGACGCCACGCTCAGCAACGCGGGGGTGGAGTCCAAGTATGGGGTCGAGCCGCTCGCGTACTACGGCGTGTGGCGCGTCATGCACGAGATGAACGACCGCCGCCAGGGCCTGGGGCTCATGGCCATGACGACCGCCCGCAGCTTCGAGGGCGCCAGTGATCCGATGCACGACCAGGTGAACTCGGGCTCGGTCGTGGCGGCGATGGACGGCTGGACGTTCCTCGACAAGAAGCGCGTGTACGTGATCTCCGGGTACGCGACCGGCTCGAGCCTGACCGGCAGCACGAACCGCATCTCCGACCTCATGCAGAGCGCGCCGCACTACTTCCAGCGCCCCGACCGGCCGGACCTCAGCAAGGACTTCAACCAGAGCCGACTGAGCGGCTGGGGCACGCGCTGGTGGCTCAACAAGCAGCAGGGTGACTTCATTCTCAACTCCGCCGTCGGCGCGATCTCACCCGGCTTCGACAACAACGACCTGGGATTCCTCTCGGGCGCGGACGTGATCAACGCGCACACGCTGGTCGGCTGGCAATGGCAGAAGCCCAAGGGCTGGCGGCAGTACATGAACCTCATGGGCGCGGTGGCGACGGGCTGGGACTTCGGCGGCAACAGCACGCTGAAGGCGTTCTGGTCGAGCTGGAACCTCGAGCAGCGGAACCACTGGAGCTGGAACGTCAACACGTTCGCAAAGGCGCCGGCGTTCAGCTCGCGGATCACGCGCGGCGGCCCGGTCATCGCCACGAACGCGAGCCAGAGCTGGGGGTTCTACTTCGACACGAACGGCAGCAAGCCGTGGTTCTGGTCGATCGGGTACTACCCGTTCTACTCCGCGGACGGCAGCTGGGAGCAGGAGATCGCGCCCTACTTCCAGTGGCGGCCGAAATCCAACATCGGCCTGTCGGCGGGGCCGGACTTCTACCAGGGGCACACGGACGCGCAGTTCGTGAACAACGACGGCACGCTCGCGACCGGGTCGCAGTTCTCGCAGCTCGAGCAGACGCAGGTGAGCATGGGCCTCCGGGTCGATTACGCCGCCACGCCCAACGTGAGCTTCCAGGTCTACCTGCAGCCGCTCCTGAGCACGATCCGCTACCACGAGCTGAAGGAGCTGGCGCGGTCGCGCACGTACGAGTTCGTGCCCGTCGACCCCGCTTACGAGGACGCCAGCACGTTCGCGTCGCTACGGGGGAATGCGGTGCTGCGCTGGGAGTACCACCCCGGCTCCGCGATGTACTTCGTGTGGACGCAGCAGCGGCAGGAAGACAGCCCGGTGTCGGAGTTCGACGTGGCCCGCAGCATGCACCTCGTGAGCAACGCGCCGGCCGCCAACGTGTTCATGGTCAAGATCGCGCACCACTTCGACCTCTAGGGCGCTGTCGCGAACGCCGGCCGCGTGGAGCACCACGTGGCCGGCGTTCGCTTGCCCGCGGCACGGGACGCAGTTTTGGTCTTGACCGCACGCCGGTGGCGGGTCTTCCATTCGCTTGGCCGCGACGCCCGGGTCAACGAGGAACCGCTTCCCCCGCCATGCTCCATTACCCGCGATCCGCCCGTCTGCTCCTGCTCTTCGCTGCCTTCTTCGCGGGGGCGGTTCGGGCGCAGCCCCAGCTCCGCGGGCGCTGGAGCGCACCGTTCGGCATGCAGACGGTGGCGATCCACGCCACGCTCCTGCGCGGCCCCGGCGATTCGTGGCGCTACACCTGGTGGTCCGGATTCGACGGCTGGCTGCTCCACGACTGGGAGTACCAGCCGGGGCCGTTCGATTCCGCGGCGAGCTTTCCCTCGCGTACGCTTGCGCCGACGCCCGACAACTTCTACGAGTGCGGCTTCACCATCACCGCGGCCGGCAAGCTGATCTCGCTCGGCGGACTCGCCCACTACCACAACGACGGGACGACGCGCGCGTGCGTCTACGACCCGGAGAGCCACGCCGTCACGCTGCTGACCCATCTCGGCATCGAGCGATTCGAGCCCACGCTCACCTCGCTGCCCGACGGCCGCGTGCTCGTCTCGGGCGGAACCCGCTGCACCTACGCCATGGGCTTCGGCGGACGTGCGCCGCGGCCGGCAGTCCCGGGCGAGTTCGAGGCCCGGAACGATCTCCTCCGCTTCGCCCTCCATCCGGTGCCGGCGTGGGAGGACAGTACCGAGGATGGCTGGGGCTCGAGCCGCCGCGCGCCACCGCTCGAGCAGCACTCCGCCGTGTTCGACCTGGGCGGCTTCGGGCGCATGCTCGTGTTCGGTGGCCACGACCCGACCGTCCCCGGCGGCCCCGAGGTCGTGAACGCCACGGTGTGGCAGCTCGAGCGCGGCGACTTCGACCAGACGCGCGAGGTGGTGTGGACGTGGGACACCGTCGCGACCGCGCCCGATCCCGTGTTCGGCCGGCCGCAAGGGCGCTGGGCGCACGGCGCGGTGATCACGTCGAACCGGCGCATGATCGTGTTCGGTGGCCGCACCCCCTCGGGCGCGCTCGGCGACGTGTGGCAGCTCTCGCTCGCGGTCCCGCTCGGTGCCGCCGCGCCGTGGAAGAGGCTCTCGCCTGCGCCGGACTTTGTGAACGGCGCGCCTTCGGCGCGCTGGGGACACGCCGTGGTCTACGACGCGACGCTCGATCGCATGCTCGTCTTCGGTGGACGCGATGCCGGCTCGCTCGCCAGCGACGACTGCTGGGAACTCACGCTCGGCCCCACTCCCGCTTGGCGAAGACTCGCTTCGAGCGGCCAGCCACGCGAGGGCCACAGCGCCGTTTACGACGCGGTGGCCTACCGCCGTGTCTGGGTCTATGGCGGGCGGGGTTCCGCGGGCGCCCGCGGCGACGTGGTGGAGTACGCGCTCGACACGGATACGTGGCGCACGCCGGTGCCCGCGGGCGGAAGCCCGGTGCCGCCCGCGCGCGCCGATCACGCCGCGTTCCTGGGCGGCGACGATTGGATGACGATCTCGGGCGGCGAGCTGGCCGACGGCTCACTCGACGATCGGGTGTGGCGACTGCGCTTCGTCACGCCATCGCTCGAGTCGTCGCAGTTGGTGTGGGTCCAGGACCCGGTGTCGCCGAAGGACCCGGGCCCGCGCGCCGGGCACACGCTCGTTCCGGAGGACATCCTCGTGACCACGCGGCGGTTCGAGGTCTACGACCCCGAGGGCAGCACCGCCGGCCTCCCGGGCGTCGTCGTCGAGCTGCCGCCGAGCGCGAAACGCTACACGTATTTCTACCCGAGCATCATCGTGCTGCCGGGCGGACACGTGTTCCATGCGAATGGCGACAACACCGCCACGCTCGACCTCGCCACCGCCACGTGGACGCCGGTGCCGGGCGGCGCCTCCGGCGGCAGCGGGGGCCAGGTCGTGCACTACGCTCCGGGCCGCGTCATGCGTTGCGGAGGCACCTCCCGCCAAGGGGTCACGGACGTCGTCGCGTTCGACGCGGCCGACCACACCACCGGCTGGAGCCAGTGGACCCTGGGAAAACTGCAGTCGCGCATCCTCCACCGGGCGACGCTGCTCCCGACCGGCGACGTGCTGGTGACGGGTGGCGTGCGCGATCTCTCCGATCCGCTCGGCATCCGCGCGCCACAGCTCTGGAACGAGACCACGGGCTGGAGCGACTCGACGCTCCTCGCGCCCGAGCCCGTGCTGCGCAGTTATCACAGTACGTCCGTGCTGCTGCCCGACGGGCGCGTCCTCACCGCGGGCGGTTCCACGTTCGACGCGAGTCCGTACCAGGGCACCGTCTACGAGCCGCCCTACCTGTTCGATGCCACCGGCGCGCTCGTACGCCAGACGATCGTCACCGCGGTGCCCGACTCGGCGGGCTACGCCTCGGTGCTGACGCTCGGCACGACGTTGACGAGCGATGCGGCCGCAATCATGGGCGCATGCCTCATGCGTCCGTGCGCGGATACGCACGACCCCAACTTCGAGCAGCGCCGCGTCCCGCTCGAGTTCACGCACGTGGGGGACTCGCTGCGCGTGACGCTGCCGGCCTCCGCGAGCCTGGCGCCGCCCGGCGACTACATGCTGTTCGTGCTGCGCGACGTGAGCGGCGTGCACGTGCCGTCGATCGCGCGCTGGATCCGGCTCGCGAACGGCGGGCCCGTGCTCGATGCGCGCACTGTAGTCATGCCGCGGGCGAGGTTCGCGCGCCCGTGGCCGAACCCGGCCGCCGGCGCAGTCCAGTTCCATTTCACACTCCCGCAGTCCGGCCCCGCGATGCTGAGCGTGCTCGACGTGGCGGGCCGTCGCGTGCGCGCGATTGCCCTGCCGCAGGCGAGTGCGGG
>DATLUU010000306.1:0-3357 GCA_035577885.1 Verrucomicrobiia bacterium | reverse complement strand
CGTGTCGCGCGGCGTCCGGCTGCCACGCCGTCCCCGAGGCCTCGCGCGTCATGGGATACGGCCCGTACACGCCGCGCATCGCGTGCTCGTGCGCGCCCATGTCCATGCCCGTGTCCATGTCGTGGTGCATGGTCGCGTGGTCCACGCCGGCGTGCGCAGCGTGCCCCGCCGAGGAGTCCGCCCCGACCACATCGCCGCGCGCGTTCGATGGCCTCGCCGTCCCCATCAGGGTGGCCAGGAAGGCCGTGTGCAGAACCAAGTGCATCCGACTTATCCCCAGCACGTTACGCCTTGGTATTCATGCGGTGCACGAGGGCGACTGGGTCTTCGCCCGTCCCGCGAGCCGGGTCAGGTGCTTCAACCGGATGCCGCCGCGCCACCCGCCGCGGCGCCGGAGGCGTCGTCTCGCAGTTTCACGATCAGGTAGATGCCGAGCGCCAGGAGCCACGGCAGCTCCTTCAGCTTCACGCCCGCCGGCTCCACCTCGACGGCGCACGAGAGGTGGAACGTCCCGCCCACGTGCGTGAACCGCACCAGCGCCTGGTCGCTCGCGTCCGTGAACTGGTACGTGGTCATCCAGAAGTTCGTGTTGGCGCGGAACGCCCGCCCATCGGCGAGCTCCAGGGTGCCGCCGGCCGTCCAGGTGTTGTTGCGGAACACGGCCAGGTCGGTGTCGCTGCCCGCCTCGCGCACGGTGACGTGCGAGCGCCAGAAGCCCACGCGCTTGAATGTCCACTGGCCCTCGTCCGTGCGCGCGCTCGCAAGCGAGCCGAACGCGGAGCGGAACGCGAGCGTCGCCACCGTCTCCTCGCCGGAGCGGAGCTCGAACTCCCGCTGCAGTGCATGCGGCTGGACCCAACGCAGCTCGGTGCCGACGAGTTCGCGCAATTTCAACATTTCCTAGCCTCCCGATCGCAATGCCACGAGCCGGGCGCGGATCGCCTTGGGTGCGCCCACGTCCTCTCCCACCAGCGCGCCCGCGTCCGCGAGCGGCTGGTACCAGCGCAGGCTCCGGTCCAGCCACTCGATCGCCTGCTGCCGCCAGCGGGCGCGCTCGGCGGCGGAGGATACCCGGAGCGAGAGCGCCTGGCAGGCCTCACCCGCCTGCCGGCAGCTCATCGCCGCCGACAGCCGGAGCTGCGTGTTGCCGGTATCCGCCGCCGCGAGCCGTCGATAGCGCTGCGCGGCATCGCGGAAGCGCTCGAGGGCCTGCTCGTGCCGACCGCCGCCCGAGAGCATGGTGCCGATCTCGTAGTGGCCGTCCGCGACATCGATCTGCTCCATCGCGTTGTCGGGGTCGGCGGCGGCGAGCTGCTCGGCGATGTGCTGGCCCTTCCCGTAGACGGCGAGCGCCGAGTCGAGCGCTCCCACCTCCGCGAGGTAGAGCCCATGCGCGCCGTAGACGATCGACAGGTCGCGTGTCGCATCCGTGTTGTCGGGCAGCGCCGCCGCCGCCGCGCGCGCCAGCGATTCCGCGCGGACGTAGAACACGAGCACGCTGTCGCGGTCGCCGCGCAGCGCGCGCACCTGTGCCATCTTCGTGCACGCGATCAACACCCCGCGGCGATAGTCCTGCTCGCCGTGGTGCTCGGCGTAGAGCCGCTCCACGAGCGCCAGGTAGCCCGTGCATTCCACGATCGCGCCGGCGGTGTCGGCGGCCGCGCTCTTCATGTCGATCAGGCGGCCGTAGCCGACGCACAGGTCGGATTCGAACAGCGGATCGCGCGGATGGCGCGCGAGCTGTGCCTGCGCCTGCTCGCGCGCGCGCAGGAACTCCGCCATCGCCTCCTGGGTGCGGCCGGTGATGCGCAGCAGGTCGGCGCGGCGCTGGGAGACGACGATCAGGTCGTGCACCACCGTCACCGATTCCGGCTGCGCGCGCGCCACCTCGGCGAGCAGGGCGAGCGAGCGCTCGTAGCTGCGCAGCGCGTCGGCCGTGCGCCCGAGGTTCGGGAACATCGGCCGGCCCTGGACGTCGCCGATCTTCGCGTACGCCACCCCGAGCTCGTGCTGGAGCGAGAGATCGCCCTTCGCCTCGTGGCTCAGGCCGTCCAGGTAGCGGAGCGCGTGCCGCACCAGCGTCTCCCGCGCGCGCGTCGAGCCGGGAAGGTTGGCGATGGCGTCGTGGATGTCGAACACCACCGCGTGCGCGAGCGCACGCACGTCGTCGAACCGGCGCTGCGCGCGGTCGCGCTCGCGGCGCGCCACGCTCGCCTGCCAGGTGGTGCCCGCGAGCCCGATCAAGAGCGCCACCACGATCAGCGTCGCGGCCGCGACCGCGGCGCGGTGCCGCCGCACGAAGCGCTCCATGCGGTACGCGGTGGCCTGCCCGCGCGCGAGCACCGGCAGGCCGTGCACATGGCGCCGGATGTCCTGCGCGAGCAGATCCACCGTGGCGTAGCGGCGCGACGGATCCTTTTCCAGCGCCTTGAGCGCGACGTGGTCCAGGTCGCCCGAGAGCCGGCGCCGGAGTCGCTGCGTGGTGTCGCCGCGGCGGATGGCCGCCTCGCCGCCCGGGGAACGGGTGACGGCGGCGCTCGGCGGCACCGGATCCACCTGCGTGACCACGCGCAGGATCTCCTCGGGCGTGCGCGTCGGGAACTGGAGCGGCCGGCGGCCGGAGAGCAGCTCGTAGAGGATCACCCCCAGCGAGTAGACGTCGCTCGCCACCGCGGCGGGCTCGCCGCGCACCTGCTCGGGGCTCGCGTAGTCGGGCGTGAGCATGCGCAGCATGGGCAGCGTCAGCGTCGCCGCGGGCACGCCGCCCTCGGGCACCAGCAGCTTGGCGATGCCGAAGTCGAGCAGCCGCGGCGAACCGTCCTCGCCGACGAGAATGTTCGCGGACTTGAGGTCGCGGTGCACCACGAGGCGCTGGTGGGCGAACTGCACCGCGTCGCAGATCTGGAGGAACAGCGCGATCCGCTGGTCGATCCCGAGGTTCGCGGCGTCGCAGTAGTCGAGCAGCGTGCGCCCGCGCACGAACTCCATCACCAGGTAGGGGCCCCCGTCCGGGGCCGTGCCGCCGTCCAGCAACCGCGCGATGTGCGGATGCTCGAGCATCGCCAGGATCTGCCGCTCGGCGCGGAAGCGCTTCAGGACCTCGTCCGAGCGCAGCTCCGGGGCGATCAACTTGATCGCCACCTCGCGCGTGAAGTCGCCGTCGTCGCGCGTGGCGCGGAACACCACGCCCATGCCGCCGCGTCCGATCTCCTCCACCAGCCGGTACGGGCCGAGCCGGTCGCCGGGCGAAGCCCCTCGTGCCGGCGGTGTCGCCGGCGGGCCGGCGAGGAAGCCGCTCGCCTGCTCGTGCGCCGACAGCAGCGAGCGCACCTCGCGCGCGAGCGCTGCGTCCTCCTG
>DATLUU010000305.1:0-17560 GCA_035577885.1 Verrucomicrobiia bacterium | reverse complement strand
GAGCGTGGGCTGACGCTGGACGCCTCGAGGCTCGCACCGGGTGTGCACTGGATGCGGCTCACGCATCCAACCGGGATACGCACCGCGCGCATCATCATCGTGCGCTGATCACTTGGGCGTGGGAGGCGTCCTTACCGGCCGGTCGAGCGGGGCGCCGGCCAAGTCGTTTGCGACCAGCCACGGGGCCCCGCCCACTCGGGCGGGGCCCCGCTCGTTCGTCCGGCCCGGGGGCGCGTTTGCCCCGGTCCCGGACTCAACGAACGAGCATCAGCTTCTGCACCTGCGTCCGCTCGCCCGTCCTCAGCCGGTAGAGGTACACGCCGCTTTCGACCTGCCGCCCGGCGCGATCGCGGCCGTCCCAGGTGGCCGCATGCTCGCCGGCTGCGTAGCGGCCCTGCGCCAGCGTGACCACGTCGCGCCCGGCGACGTCGTACACGGTCAGCTCCACATCCTGGGTTCGTTCGAGCGTGAACACGATGCGCGCCGATCCCAGAGCCGGGTTCGGATGCACGCCCGCCAGCTCCACGTGCGGCGGCTCGGCCGTCGATGCGGCTGCGAGCGCGACAGGGCCCGGCGTGGGCTGCGTGATCACCATCCTGCGCATCATCTCGTTGTCCTCGTGGTCGAGGATGTGGCAGTGCCACACGTAGCCCGGGCCGCCGGGGTAGCCGAAGCCGTCGTTCGCCACGCCCATCGCCGCGCTCGGGTCGAACGGGAACAGGTTCCTCCCCGCCGTCACCGCCCCGCCGGCCAACGCGTTGGCGTTCTGTGGCGCAAGGCGCACGAGCACGCGCGTCACCACGCCCGGATTCATCCGGAACGTGTCCTTCCAGCCGTTCTCGTTGGCGTCCACGGCCCGAGGCGTGCCGAGCAGGAACGGCGTCACGTCGGGATTGCCGCCGACCTTGAACCCGGTGAACGCGGAGCGTTCGTCGTACGGCCGCGGCGGCCCCATGCCCGGGACCGGCTCGCCGTAGACCTTCTCGTAGCCCTCGACGTCGAAGTCCTGGCGCGAGAGCGCCTGGAACTGGATCAGGTGCAGGTGGATCGGGTGCGTGTCCTCGGTGAGGTTGATGAACTCCCACACCTCGGTCTCGCCCACCGCGCAGGCCTCGCTCGTGGGCATGTGCCAGCGCGAATTGTTCACCATGCCGAGGACGGGACCGTTCGCACCTTCCTGCTCGTTGAGCGTGAGCGCTCGCGTGTCCGTCGCGGGCACCGTCGGCCGCTCGATCAGCGCGGCGCGGAGCCGCGTGGTCCGGCTGGGGTCGAGGCTCGGGTCGGCGGCGCTGGCGCCGACGCGGGGCAGGCCGACCACGAACTGCATCACCTGCCCGTTCGTCTCGGGGTCCACGGGATCGCCGCCGGGATACGGTCCGTTCGCGGTGTTGCGGAGCGTGAGCCGCTGGCCCTCGTGCCCGGCGAAATCGATGATCAGGTCTGCGCGCTCGCCCGGCGCCAGGACCAGGGTCGGCGACGGATCCCCTGCGCTCACCGCGACCGGCGCGTCGAGCAGGCCGCCGTCGGTGCCGATCTGCCACATCGGTACGCCCTCGCCGTTCGGATCGGTGAGGTGGAACTCGAAGAAACGCGCGTTCGCGCCGTCGATGACGCGGAACCGGTAACGCCGCGGCTCGACACGCAGGTAGGGCCAGCTCTTGCCGTTCACCACGATCACGTCGCCGAAGAACTCGGGCAGCCAGTACGGGTGGATGTCGGGATTCACGCCGTCCGACGGGAACGTCAGCTGGGCGTCCTTGTCGAAAGACTTGTCCTGCAGCATGAGCACCCGTTCGTACGGGTGGCCGTAACGGTCCAGGGCGTCGTCGGCGGGGCCGCCCGGGAGGTTGGCGGGCTCCTGCGCCGGATCGCGGATGATGTAGGCCGCCACCAGTCCCGCGTACACGTGGAGCCGCGTCGCGCCCAGCGTGTGGTCGTGGTACCAGAGCATCTTCGGCTCCTGGGCGTTGGGATAGACGTAGGTGTCCGAGACGAAGTCGGGTCCCTTCTGCGCGAAGCCGGGCGTCCACCACGCCTCGGGCGAGCCATCCGAGTACGATGGATCGGCGGCGCCGTGGAGGTGTGTCACCGAGGGCACGGGTCCCGAGTACCTGGCGGTCGAGCCCATCTGGTGCAATGGGTCAGCCCAGTGGATCGTCTGGTCGACGGGCAAGCGGCCCTGGAGGAAGAGCGGATTGTTACCGGGCCCCTCGAGGTCGTTCACGTAGCGGACCCAGGTCGGCGTCCCGAACCGCGCCTCGATCGTGGGCCCCGGGTAGGTCATGGGCTGGCCGGGAACGGTGTAGCTCCAGATGTACGTGCCCTTCCGGTACCGGCCCGTGAGCTGGCGATAGACCGAGGCCGGCAGGATCTGCTGCTGGAACTCGCGCAGGCTCAAGACCGCCGGGGACGAACGAGAGGTCGTCGTGCCATCGAGCGTCGGGAGCTGGGGAAGCTCCTCCACGTACTTCGGTATGGAGAGGATCCGAACCGGCTTGGCTGTGGCGTGCGGTCGCGCCGCCCTGGCGACGCGCGGCGACACGGGGAGTGCAAGGGCCAGCGCGAGCAGGACCAGGGACACGACGGGCGACAGGGGGTTCCGCATGGCGAGGACCTCGATGGGGGTGAGACCCGAACGGCCGTGGTCGGCAAGCGGCCCACATACGAAGTCTCTGACCCCGCGCGCGCACGGGACAAGACGGTGTTCACCGAGAGAGCCCGTGGGGCGAACTCCCGTCAGGTGAAGAGCGTGCGCGTCGTCCGGTCCTCAGCGCATGTCCCGGGGAACGACGACCGCCAGTTCGCGCTCGACGTGCTGCGTTGGCTGACGCGCGCGCTGTGACGCGCGCGGCCTAGCAGTGCCGCGGGTCCTTGTCCTTCGCGAGCTGCCCAGCAGGCGTGTGGCGGGCCGGTCGGCCGGGTGTGGGGCGGGCGGGCGCGGTCGGCTGGTACCAGGGCGTGTGGTCGACCGGGAACGCGTTCGTGCGGGCCGTCGCCGTCGATGCGAGTGCCACGACGCTCTGCACTGCCAGTACCGCCATCAGCGCGATGGCGAGCGTCACGCGCAGGCGACGTGATCGCCGGGTCTCGGGGCGGGGATCGACGTCCCGTGCCATCTCCAGAGCCATGGAAGCCCCCTTTCGTGCTACCGGGAGGGTATCGGACGCCGGCGTCCCCGACCAGCGCTCAATGCACCTCGCCCAGCTCGGCGACCTCGCGCCGGCGCACGCGCCAGGCGCTGCCTTCGGCCGCCACGGCGGCGGCCCAGCCGGCGGGCACGTTGAGCGCGCGCACGATCACGACCGAGTTCTCGTCCAGGTCCGGCAGCGGGTCCTCGAGTGCCAGGCCGTGGAGCTTCCGCCGCGCCTCGTGCCGGGCCCACGCTTCGAAGAACACCGTCCGCCGGCGCTCGGGCGGGGCGTGGAGGACCGTGGCCTGGTCCAGGAGGGAGAGGTGGTCGCGCGCGAGGCGGGAGACGTCGGCGTCCTCGAGCTCGCGCTCCAGGTCCACGCCCACCTCGCGGTCGCTCGCCACGCCCACGAGCGCCAGCTCCTCGCGCCAGGCGACGCTGAAGCGCGGTGCCTCGCGTCCCGCCAGGCGGGGCTTGCCGAGCGGCGTGCGCTCGAAGCGGAGCGACTCGGGCGGCTCACCGAGATAGCGGCCGAGGATGGCGCGCAGGGCTCCCCGCGCCGCTGCCCACGCCGGCCCGGCCACGCGCCGTCGCGCCGCCTCCGCGCGCTCGTCGTGGCCCAGCGCCATTCGCCAGCGCTCGAGCTCTGGCGACTCCGGGCGCAACGGGATGCACCAGGTGTCGACGACGCCTGCGGGTAGACCGACGAGCGCGGCCGGTGAGCGGATCACATTCGAGGCTCCCGGGAGGGCCGCGTGGGTGCGCCCTCGTAGTCCTGGTCCGCGAGCAGGTGCTCGTGCTTCATCACCACGCTCTGCTCCGCGACGCGGGCGTGCTCGCCGATGTGGGCGCCGTAGAGCAGCAGCGAGCCCGCCGAGAGAGTAGCGCCAGCGCCGACGTGCGAACGGCCAAGCTTGAGCACGCGATCCTCGAAGCTATGGAGCTGGAGGTGGCACGACACGGTGGCGTCGTCGCCCACGTCCAGCATGTCCGGGTCCACGACCTGGGCGAGGCTCGTGCCGAGTACCACGCGCCGCCCGATGCGGGCGCCCATTGCGCGCAGCCACACGCTCACGAGCGGGGTGCCCTCGACGCACTCTATCACCGGCCGGCCGTACGCCGACCATACTTCGAACAGGAAATCCCAGCGGCTGCACCAGCACGACCACAGCGGGTGGCGGTCCTCGCGCATGCGCCCGAGCAGGATCCATTTCGCCGCCAGGGTGAGTGCACACAGGAATGCGCCGGTCACGAGGGCCGCGAGCGGCAGCACGCCGAATGCGAACACGGCTGCCGGCTCGGCGCGCGCGACGCGCGCGAGCGTCGTGGCCCAGAACGCGACCAGGAACGCGGGGAGTATGGGGAGCACGAGGCGCATGGACTCCCACAGGGCTCGGTTGGCGACGCGGATGGCCGAGGGCCGGAACGTGAGCCGCTCGTCGGCGGTCACCAGCTCGCGGTTCGGCAGCTCGAACGCCGGGTGGCCGAACCAGGCGCTGCCGGCCCGCACGCGGGCGGGGTCGGCCACGGTGCACACGCCCAGCAGCAGCTCGCCCGGCAGCCGCGCACCGGCAGGGATCACCGCATGGTTCCCGAGGAACGTGTGGCGGCCGAACGTCGTGCGCTCGCAGTGCAGGTGCCCGCGGTGGACGAGCGGGCGGCCGAGGTAGATGCCGTCGGCGAAGAAGCAGTCGTCGGCGATCTCGACCAGCTCCGGCGTCACCTCCATGATGGTACTGATCTCGCAGCGCCGGCCCACGCGCATGCCGGCGAGCCGGAGCCAGAGCGGCCAGGCGAGCGTGCCCGAGAGCGCCACGTTCGCGGTCTCGACGAGCCTCTCCTTCAAGAGCACGGTGAGCGCCGTGCCCCCACGGAGCGGGTAGACGCCCGGCTCGACGCGCCCGAGCGCGCGGCAGAGCAGCGCCTGGAGCGGCAGGGAGATGGCATAGCCCGCCATGATCGCGAGCGCCAGGGGGGCGAGCGGTAGCGACGAGAACGTGAACACGGCGCGGCCCGAGATGCCGGCATTCCACGCCGAGAGCACCACCGCGGCGAGCACCATCGCGGGCAGGAACGCCACCTGCGCCACCGCCGCCTTGGCCGCGAGCAGTAACGCCGCATGCCAGGCGCTCGGACGCGGCGGCTCGGCGCTCGAGGGTGCCACCTCCGGCGCGCGGCCCACAGGGGTCGCGGGCACGCCCTCCCAACGCTCGCCGGCGGGGAGCACGGCGTTCTCGGAGAGCCACGCGAGCGGTCCCAGGAACGCGCCCGCCTCCATGCGGCTGCCAGGGCCCATGCGCGCCCGCGTGTCGAGCGTGGCGTCGGCGCCGATCGAGATGTGCGCGAACACGAGCTGCTGGCGATCGTAGGTGACGAGCCCCAACGACACGTCTCGACCCAGGGCGGCGCCGTCACCGATCTCGAGCAGGTCCCAGCCGCCGTGGTGGAGAGCCACCCCGCGGTGGAGGTGGACGTCGCCACCGACCCTGGCGCCGAGCGCACGCAGGAGCCAGGCGCGAAGCCCGGTGCTTTCGAGGAGGTCCCAGGGGATGCTGCGCGCGAACTGCATCTCCATCCAGTGGCGGACGTACATCGACCCCAGGTAGGGATGCCGCCCCGCCGTGTAGCGCCCGATCAGTACGCGCTTGGCGAGCACGGTGAGCGAGGCGGCGACGAGAGTCCACAGGAGTGCACCCACCAGGGCGAGGCTCGGCAGCAGCAGCACGGAGGCGGTGACGCCGATCGCACCCGTGAGCCACGGCACCGCGCGCGAGGCGAGGAGCCACACCGTGTTCACGATCGCGAGCAGCGCCAGCAGGAGGAACGCTCCCTGCGCCACCACGCCCCAGCCGGCGTGCGGGGAGATGTTCGGGACGTTCTCCACGACCTGGCGGGGTGCCGCGTGTGGGACCTCGCGCGGCGAGGCCGAGCGGGGCGCGCGAAGCGCCTTGGCCGCGAGCCCGGCCACGGTGCGCGCCTCGTAGAGGTCGCGCACGGTCAGCGACGCGGTGCGCGGCTCGCGCCGCAGCGTGGAGACGACCTGTGCTGCGACCAGCGAGTTCCCACCGAGGTCGAGGAAGAAGTCGGCTTCCGCGGTGATCGCGCCCGCCTTGGGCAGGTGGGTGGCGAACGCCGCGGCGAGCTGGCGCTCCAGCTCGCTCGCCGGAGCACGACCCCCGGCGGGTGCTGCGGGCGCGTGCGCGAGCTCCGGCAGCGCGCGGCGGTCGAGCTTGCCCGAGAGCGGCGCGCGCGGCAGCGTGTCCAGGCGCGCGATGTGCGCGGGCACCATGGGCTCCGGCAGCGTGCGCCGGAGCATGTCGCGCAGCCGGTCGCGGTCGGGCTCGCGGCCGTCGGCGGTGACCACGAACGCCACCAGCTCCGGCCCGGCGCCGTTCGCCTGCACGCGGCAGGCAGCCTCGATGATGCCATCGCAGCGGCAGAGCTCGCTCTCGACCGCGGTCAGCTCCAGCCGGTGGCCGCGGACCTTCACCTGCGTGTCGGCGCGGCCGTGGTAGGTGAACTCGCCGTTCCCGTGCTTCTTGGCCAGGTCGCCGGTCCTGTAGATCCGGCCGAGCTTCGGATGGTCGATGAACTTCTCGCGGGTCAGGTCGGGCCGGCCGAGATAGCCGCGCGCGAGTCCGATGCCTCCCATGTAGAGCTCACCCAGCTCGCCCGCGGGCAGCTCGCGCAGGTCGGCGTCCAGGCACCAGGCTCGGTTCCCGGTGAGCGGCCAACCGATGGTGACCGGCACCCCGGGCTTCATCCGGGTGCGGACGCAGGTCACCGTGACCTCGGTCGGGCCATAGCCATTCTCCAACCAGCGGCCGCGCGACCACAGCTCGGAGACGTCCGGGGTCAGCTCCTCGCCGCCGACATAGACCAGCTTCACGTCGGGAAGGTCGCGCACCGGATCGTCGCTGCAGGTCATGCGGAGCATGGTCGGGGCCGGGCACCAAACCGTGATGCCCTCGGAGCGCAGCCAGGGCAGGAAGTCGGGCCCCGAGCGCACGCGCTCGTCGTCCACCACGACCACGGTCGCGCCGGCGCCCCAGGCGAGCCAGATCTCCTCCACCGACGAGTCGTAGGCCGCGGAGGAGGTCTGAGCACAGCGATCCGCCGGCGTGATGCCGAAGCGCGCCGCGTCCGCCAGCACCAGGTTCGCCACGCTCCGGTGCTCGATCATCACGCCCTTCGGGTGTCCGGTCGTGCCCGAGGTGTAGATGACGTAGGCCAGCGTCTCGGGCTTCAACCAGCCCGGGGTGCGGCGCGCGTGGGCGACGCCGGACCCAGCCTTGCTGGGTACCCCGCCCGAGACCGCACGTGGGGAGACGATGCGGGACTCGGGGAAGCCGGCGGCGAGGAGCACGGACCGGCGCTCGTCGTCCGCGATGACCGCGACCGCGTGCGAGTCCTCGAGCAGGAAGCGCAGGCGCGCTTCGGGCGTGTCCGGCTCGATGCACGTCCATGCCGCGCCCGCCTTCAGGATCGCGAGCTGCGCGGTCCACAGGTCGGCACCGGCGCGCGGGAGCAGCACCGCGACCACGCATTCGCCCGACACCCACGCCGAGAGGCGGTGGGCGAGCGCTTCGGCGCGCGCGTCCAGCTCGGCATAGGTGAGACGCTGTCGTGGTTCGCCGTTCCTTGGCGGTAGCTCGAGCGCGATGGCGTGGGGGGTGCGGCCCGCCTGATGCTCGAAGATGGAGTGCAGCAAGCGGACGTCCGTTGCGGTCCGCTCTTCCGTGTGCATATCGGGGTCTGCTCCGGCCATGGACGTGGGGTGGCCGCATTCTCCGATAGCTTCGCCATTCTCACAATGATAATCAGCATGATGAGACCGCCCATGCATCGCTTGCGAACCCGTTCGATGAGCATTGCGATGTGGCTCTCAATCCATGAACGGGCTCATGCGTGCACCGGCCAGATTGGAGCCACGAGCCCGCGATGCCGATGACCATGGCGGAAGCCCCATGGGGTCCGAAGGTCTTCGCTGGGGTCGCAAGTGCCTCGATCAGGGGTCGACCCACGATCCCCCCGTGTTCATAGCGTGCGAAAGGAACGGCCAGGATGGCCGGCTGGAGACAGAGACTCGCGGAGACCGCGCGGAAGAACCGCGTCGAGATCGTCGACGCCGGGCTCACGCGTCGGGACCTGGTCCAACTCGGGCTCCTGACCGCCGGTGGCTATCTCGTCGCCAAGCTCGGTCTCTCGACGCGTGCAGCCGGTGCCGGAGGCGCCCCCAAGAGCCCTCGCACGACGCCCTGGGTCGAAGAGCTTCCGGTGCCGGCGGTCGCGACCCCGGTGGATGTTGAAGCGCTCGGGGCGCGGCCCACGAAGGCCCCGGCTGCGGGAGAGAGCGGCCGGAACGATCCCCATCAGCACTGGGAGCTCTACGATCCCGCGGGCGCGGACCACTACCTGATCGAGAACCGCGAGACGCTCGCGAGCTGGCACCGCGAGCTGCCGCTCGATCGCTGCTGGTGCTTCAACGGCACGTTCCCCGGCCCACGGATCCACGCGCGCCACGGGCGCTCGGTCCTGATCCGCTTCCGCAACCAGCTCCCGAGCCTGGATGCTCACGTGGGCTATGGCCGGCCGACGCCGAGCACCCGTGTCGAGAATGGCCACCAGGGCTCCGAATCCGATGGTCACCCGCTCGACACGATCGAGCCCGGCGCGTTCAAGGACCACCTGTTCTTGAACCGACGCGCCGGGTTCACCGACGCGCGCCATGGCTCCGGCGGCGACCCCCGCGAGGCGCTGGCCTCGCTCTGGTTCCACGACCATTGCCTGGGCTTCGCGGCGCAGAACGTCTACCGGGGGAATGTCGGGCTCTACCACGTGCTCGATGCGTTCGACACCGGCGACGAGAACGATCCGAGCGAGACGGCATGGAGGCTGCCATCGGGCCCCTGCGACGTACCGCTGGTGCTCCACGACCGCTCGTTCGACCCCGATGGCAAGGGCTTCTTCGACCTGTTCGCGCTGGATGGCATCCTTGGCGACACGTTCACCGTGAACGGGAAGATCCAGCCCTTCCTGCGCGTGGCGCGGCGGAAGTACCGGTTCCGGATCCTGAACGTGGGCGCCACCCGCACCTATGACCTGGCGCTCTCCAGGGAGCATCCGATGGTGCGGCTGTCGCGGGATGGGAACATGCTGCCGCGGCCGCTCGTGGTGCAGCGCATCACGCTCGCGGTCGGGAGCCGCGCCGATGTCGTCGTCGATTTCAGCGGGCTTCCGAGCGGATCCGTGCTCCATCTGGTGAACTGCCGCGAGCAGGTGGATGGCCGTGGGCCATTGGAGAGGTCCGTGCCCACGGCCCGGGGCCAGAAGCTCCTTCGTTTGGTGGTCGACGGTTCGCTCGATACCCAGACCGACCCGAGCCGGATCCCCGACCGCCTCGTGGAGCTGCCGCCGGTGGATCACGCGGAAGTCGTCACCGAGCGCACGTTCGTCTTCGGCCGTGCGAACGGCGGCTGGAGCGTGAACGGGAAGCCGTTCGATCCGGACGTGTTCTCAGCGCTGCCGCGCCAGGGCACCGCCGAGATCTGGACGCTCGCCAACGACACCGTGGGCTGGACGCTCCCGATCCACGTCGCCCTGGAAGAACACCAGGTCCTCTCGCGCAACGGTGTGGCCACGCCGGAGGACGAAGCGGCGCGTGAGGACGTGGTCACGCTCGCTCCCGGCGAGTCGGTGAAGACGTTCCGGCGCTTCCGCGACTTCACCGGCCGCTACGTCACGCGCTGCAGCAACGCGGTGCTCGGGGATCACGCCGCGATGTTCCAATGGAAGGTGGTGCCGTGAGCGAAGCCTCGCGCATGTCGCGTCGCGGCTGGCTCGCGCTCCTCGGGCTGCTCCCGGTCGCGGCCGCAGCTTTCCCGATCTTCGAGTCGCTCGAGCGCCGCCGGCGCCCGGGCACCCAGCGTCCCGTGCACGGCTTCCACCGCGACTACTTCCCGGACCTGGTGCTGCGCACGCAGGACGACGAGCGCGTGCGGCTCTACACCGATCTGCTCGCGGGCAAGACCGTGCTCGTCCACTTCTTCTATGGCGACGGCCGCGACGGCCTCTGCCCGGCGGTGACGGCGAACCTGGTCCAGCTCCAGCGGCTGCTCGGCGAGCGCTGCGGCCGCGACGTGTTCATGTACTCGTTCACGCTCGCGCCCGAGGCACCGGCGCGGCTCCGCGCCTACCGCGCTTCCTACCCGATCACGGCCGGCTGGACGTTCCTCACCGGATCCGCAGCGGACCTGGCGCTGTGCCGCGCCCGGTTCGGCGTGGCCGACCCCGATCCCGCGCTCGACCGCGAACCCGCCCGGCACGTGAACGTGGTGCTGCTCGGCAACGAGCCGCACGAGCGCTGGCTGGGCCTGCCCGCGCTCTCGAGCCCCGGCGCCCTGCTCGAGCAGCTGGATCGCGTCGCTGGGGTGAAGACCTGAAGGGCTCGCGAGCGCCTGGAGGGCCACGGAACGCATCATAAGAGCGCCGTCGCCGTGCGGTTCCTGCGCTGCCGGCAGCGATTCCGGTGCTAGGATAATGGCGTTTCGATCGGCGGCCGCACCGCCCGGAGCCCTGATGCGCAGCCGTACCCCGTCCCCACGGCCCCTCACCCGGCAGGCCCCGCTCTCCCGGGTGAAGCTGCAGATCCCCAACCCGGACGCCGCGGCGCTCGAGCGCCCGGCGCTGCTGGAGCTGCTCGAGCAGAACGCCGGCCGGCCGCTGACCCTGCTCACCGCCGACGCCGGCTGGGGGAAGACCACGCTCGCGGCAGCGTTCGCGCGCAGCCGGCACCGGCCCGTGGTTTGGTACGGGCTGTCGCCTTCGGACGGCGACCTGCGAGTGTTCGGCCGCCACCTGCTCGAGGGCTTCCGCGCCGACGCGCCGCGCTTCGGCGCCACGTTCTCGCGGCTGATCGAGGACACGAAGCCGGGCCCGCGCGGCTCGGAGCTCCTGGGCGAGGTGTTCGCGCAGGAGCTCGCCGAGTTGAAGGGCCCGCCGCGCCTGCTGGTGATCGACGACCTGCACGCCGCGTGCGCGAACGCCGACATCGTCACGTTCCTGGACGCGCTCCTGCGCCTGTTGCCGTCCACGGTGCGCGTGCTCGCCGCGTCGCGCACGCCGCCGCCGCTCGCGCTCGAGCGCATGCGCGTGCGCGGCGAGCTGTTCGAGCTCAGCGCCGAGCGGCTGCGGCTCTCGCGCGACGAGATGGCGCGGCTGCTGGCGGGCGCGCTCGCACGTCCCGCGGCCCCCGCCGAGCTGGAGCGGCTGGACGAGGCGTCGGCGGGCTGGCCGACCGCGGTCCAGCTCGCGCTCGAGGCGCTGCGCCGCGAGCCCGCGCGCGGGCTGGAGACGGTGCTCACCGACCTGCGCGTGCGCGACCTCGAGCTGCAGGCGTTCTTCTCCGCCGAGGTCTACCGCCGGCTCGAGCCCGACGCACGCGAGCTGCTCGAGTGCTCGGCCGTGCTCGAACGCTTCGATGCGGCGCTCGCCGAGCAGCTCTCGGGCCGGCGCGGCGCGCGCGCGCGCCTCGAGTCCCTCGCGCAGCGCGGGCTCGTGCTCAGCTTCGGCTCCGGGCTCGATGCCAGCTACGAGTGGCACGGGCTCGTGCGCGCGTTCGTGCGCCAGGAGGTGGAGACACGCGATGGCCGCGCCGCATGGCAGGCGCTGGAGACCGCCGCGGCGCGGGCGCTGCGCGCCCGTGGCGAGCCCGAGCGCGCCGTGCGTCACGCGCTCGCGGGATCGGATGCGGGGCTCGCCCACGAGCTCATGCTCGAGCTGTCGCCGGTGCTGCTGCGGCAGGGGCGCGCGAGCCTGATGCTGCAGCTCCTGGACGACGCACCGGAAGCCGCGGGGGAGCCGGGCGCGGTGCTGGCGCTGGCGCGCGCCGACGCGCTCGCGGCGCTCGGTCGCTGGGACGAGGCCGAGCGCGCCTACGAGCGTGCGCTCGAGGAGGCGCGGCGCACCGCGGCCGTGGAGCGCGAGTGCCGCGCGCTGCTCGGCCTGGGCAAGGTCTTGAACCTGCGCGGCCGGCACGAGCACGTGCTCGGCATGGCCGAGCGCGGGCTCGCCGCTTCCGCGTCGCTCCCGCTCGAGATCCACGCCCGACTCCTGCAGATGAAGGCGTCAGCGCACTTCTACCTGGGCCAGTACCGCGCGGCGATGGCGCAGCTGGACGCGGTGCGCGCGCTGCTGCCGGCGGGCGCTGATCCCGAGCTGGTGGTGCCCACGCTCCACAACCTCGCCATCGCGTGCGCGTCGCAGGGCCGCTACCGCGAGGCCTCGGAGTGGTTCCGCGCCGCGCTCGCGCAGGTGCGCGGCACCGCGTCGCCGCGGGCGCCGCTCTACCTTTCGAACCTCGCGTTCCTGCAGATCGAGCTCGGCGACCTGGGCGAGGCGCGGCGCGCGGCCGAGGAGGGCCTGGCCGCGGCGCAGCGGTTCGCGAACCGCGCCCAGGAGGCGACGTGCGTGGAGGCACTCGCCGAGTGCCTGGCGCTCTCCGGCGATCCCGACGGCGCGCTCGCGCACCTGAAGCGCGCCGAGGAGCTGCACGACCAGCTGCGCATGCAGGTGATCACCGCCGACCTGCTCGCCGCGCGCGGCCGCGTGTTCTGCGCGCGCGGCCAGTACCTGCGCGCGGTGGAGTTCCTGAGCGAGGCGGTGGCGCGCGAGAGCACGCGGCCCGATTCGCCGCGGCTGACGTCGTTCCGCGCCCAGCTCGCCTGGGTCGAGCTGCGCGCCGGCCGCGCGCACGCCGCACGCCGACGACTGACCGAGCTCATGCCCATCGTGGAGCGGGGCGAGAACGACGACGAGCGCATGCGCGTTCACTGGTGGCTCGCCGAGTCGCTGCTGGCACTCGGCGAGCGGCGGGCGGCCGAGCCCCACCTCGAGACGGCGCTCGCCCTCGTCCGCGAGCGCGGCTACGGGAACTTCCTGCGGCTGCGCGCGCGCGAGGCACCGGCGCCGCTGCTCGAAGCGCTCGCGCGCGGCATCGAGATCGACACCTGTGCGGCGGCGCTCGTGGACGCGGGAGCACCCGCGGAGCCGGCGCTGCTGGAGATCGCCGAGGGCTCGTCGGTGGCGGCCGCGGAAGGAGCGCTGTCGGTGCTCTCCGAGTGCGGGGGCGCGGCGTCGCTCGAGCGCCTGGCCGCGATCGCGAGAAAGCGGCGGAGCCTCGCCAGCGCAGCGCGCGCCGCCCTCGCCCAGGTCGAATCGCGCACGCGCCGCGCCACGGCGGCCGCGGGAGCGGCCGAGGCCGCGGACGGGGCGCGGCTGGTGCTCTTCGGTCCGCCGCGCATCGAGCTCGGGAGCCGCATGCTGCCGGCATCGGCGTGGCGCGCACAGCGCGCATTCCACGTCCTCATCCTGCTCGCCCTGCGCCCGCGGGGAGCGACGCGCGACGAGCTGCTGGAGACGTTCTGGCGTGGCCGCCAGCTCGCGGCGGGCAAGCGCAACTTCCACCCCACGCTCTCCTACATCCGCAGCGTGCTGCCACGGAACGCGGTGCCGCCGCTGCTGCGGGATGCCGAGCTCTACCGGCTCAACCCCGAGTACCCGTTGAGCTGCGACGCGTGGGAGTTCGAGGCGGAGTTGGACGCCGCGCGCCGCGCCGCGGGGGAGGAGCGCCTCGCGCACCTGGAGCGCGCGCTCGCGCTCGCCGCCGAGGAGGCACTCGAGGGCCTCTACGGGGAATGGGCGGGGGAGTTCCAGCACCGCCATCGCGACCGCGTGGTGGCGGCGCGCCTGCAGGCGGGGGCGCTCCGGCGCGCGCATGGCGATGTCGCCGGCGCCCTGGACCACTTCCGCCGCGCGGCGGAGTTGGACGAGTTCGACGAGTCGACGCGCGTGAGCGTGATCGAGTGCCAGGTGGCGCTCGGCAACCGCGGGGCGGCGATCGCCGAGTACCAGCGGCTGCGCGCCGACTTGAAACGCTCGCTCGACGTGGAGCCGCTCCCGGAGACGGAGCAGGCGGTGCAGAAGGCGCTGGGAGGCGCGAACGCAGGGGCCGCAAGAATCTCACAACCTCAAGCCTCACAGTGAGGTATCCGGATGACTCAAGCCCGTCTCAAGGCCCCCGGCGCAACCTCGGCGTCGATGCGACCGCTCCCGAAGCCTGCCACGCGGAGTGACGGACGCCGCTGGAGAAGCGTGCTCACCACGCTGCTCGGTGTCGCCTGCGTCTTTGCATTGGCGGCGCAGCCGGCACACGCCGCGCAACCGTTCATCTGGGACCAGGACACGAACGGCATCGACGATCGCATCGAGTCCGTGCACCTGCTCGGCTACGCCGCCTCGTTCGAGCTGGGCGACACCACGCTCCGCCAGCGCATCCTGGTGCTGAACGCGGTGCCCCAGCTCCTCTACAGCGTGTACGTGCGCTGGGACCACACGCCGACGACGGCCGACCTGAACGCGCTCACGCTGCTCGGCATGCCCGTGCTCTCGCGCATCGCGGCGCTGCCGGCGACGCGCTCGCTGGCAACGTTCGCGCAGGTGTCCGCGGCGGCGTCACTCCCCGGCGTCGTGCGCGTCGAAGCCGCGACGCTGCTCTACCCGGAGACACGCGACGGGACCGCCGCGATCGGCGTGCGCGATCCCACGTCGCGCGTGTTCCCCAGCCTCGGCGTCATCGCCCCGGCCGCGCAGGGCCACGGCGAGGTGGTGGCGTTCCTCGACACCGGCATCAACGACGCGAGCGAGGGGAGCTACCCCGGACACGAAGCGCTCGCCGGCCGCTGCCTGGGCGGCGCACTGTTCATCACCGCCGACTCGCTGTCGCAGACACCGCGCACGGGATCGGTGAATCCATCGGACCACGGCGGCCAGGCCACGCACGCCCACGCCACGCACGTGGCCGCGATCGCCGTGGGCGCGGGGGCGAGCGGCGGCTACGCCATGGGCGTGGCGCCGCAGGCGAAGTTCATCGACGTGAAGGTGCTGAACGACGCCGGCAGCGGGATCTCGGTCCCCGAAGCCCTCGACTGGTGCATCTCGAACCAGTCGCGGGACTGGGGCTCGCCCGATCCCACCGAGCGTGGCATCGACGTCATCAACATCTCGCTCTCGAGCCCCGACGCGAGCGACGGGCAGGATCTCGCCTCACAGCTCGCGGCCAAGGCGGTGAGCGACGGCATCGTGGTGGTGGCCTCGATGGGCAACGACGGGCTCGCGGCCCACGTGCCTTCCCCCGCGGCAGGGGACGGCGTGATCGCGGTGGGGGCGTGGAACGACGCGCGCACCCCCGAGCCGGCCGACGACTCCTGGCCGGCCTTCAACAACACCGGGCCGCGAGCGGCCGACGGCGACCTCGATGCCACCGACGAGGACAAGCCCGACCTGTTGGCACCCGGCGTGGACGTGCTCTCCGCGAACGGCGACCCGTTGAGCGACGGCACCCGGTGGCAGCGGCTCTCGGGCACGAGCATGGCGGCGCCGTTCGTGAGCGGCGTGTGCGCGGTGTTGCGCGAGCACGCGCCGGGCGCGAGCCCGGGCCAGATCGCCGAGTGGCTGCGCTCCACCGCGCGCCGGCCGCTGCCGGGCGCCCCCGCGGGCACCCCCGGCGCCGACGCGCGCTGGCGCTCGACGATCGGCTGCGGGCTCGTGGACGCGTACGCCGCCTGGCTCGAGAGCGACAGCGGCACGAACACACAGGCGCGCCGGCTGTCGATCACCGGTGACGATACGTCCGTGACCGCGGCGCTCGAGACCGGGCGCGAGGCCGGGGTGACGTGGCTCGCGTTCGAGCGCGCGGGCGACGCGAACGGCGTGCCGGGCACCTTCAGCGTGGTCGACTCGCTGCCTGCTTCGGGCCTCGCTTCGCTCTCGGGCGCGGCGAGCCTGACCTCCTATACACGCCACTGGCCGGTGCCGGACCCCGAGCGGGGCGAGCGCTTCTGGTATCGCGTCGGCTACACCGAGTCGGGCGTGCGGCGGACGACGCCTGCGGTCGAGTTCACGAGCCCCGGCGGCGTGCGCGTGGCGACGCTCGAGATCAACGTCGTCCACGATGCGTACGACAGTGACATCGAGGCGTCCGTGCAGGCTGGTTACAGCGGCCCGGTCTTCGAGTTGCCGGGCACGGCCGGCGCGGTGTCGTCGGACTGGCTCGATGGCTCGAGCTTCACCGGCACGCAGGCGTGGACGTTCCGCCTCGCCGTGCCGGCCGGGCCCGCGGGAGCGCTGCTGCCGCCCGACGACGGTGCGCCGTGGACACTCACCGTCGCCGATGCCGGCTCGATCACGCACAGCGGTCGCGTCGCCGACTTCCGGCTCACATGGCATGCGGCCGGTGGCGACCAGGTGTTCACGGGTTCACCGCTGCCGCGACCGACGGTGGAGGGCGGCTCGATCAACGTACGCATCCCGGCCGCCGCGACGTCCGGCGTGGACGGCGCCGGACCGGGCAGCGGCCTGGGCGTGCGGCCCAATCCGGCACGCTCGGGCCGGCTGCTCCAGATCCAACTCGGGCCCCGGGCGGGCGGCGAGGCGCGTGTGTTCGATATCACCGGGAGTGAAGTGGCGCGCGTCCGGCTGACCTTGACCGCGACCGGCTGGCAGGCCGTTTGGCAGGCGCGGGGCGCCGACGGCAGCGTGCTTCCTCCCGGTCTCTATTTCGTGCGCGGCCGTGCCGGCCCCGCGGCGCGCGTGGTGCTGCTGGATCCTTGATGTTCCCCCCTTCGAGGACCCACAGGGGCCCGGGCGGTTCCATCGCCCGGGCTTTCTCCTTTGCGCTACGGAGTCAAGCCCTGCTCAAGCCTGGGGTGGAAACCTGATGCGTGCCGGTTGCCTCGTGTGGCCGGCGCCGCTCGGGGGTTCGGTTTCGGGGGAACCGTCCTCCGGCGGTCGCTCCGCCGGCCGGTCACGTACCCCGCGCCGGCACCGACTCGTCCCATCGCCCGCCTCGAGCGGACCGAGAGCTCGCCAACCATCAAGCGCCAGGCCCCGCACCCTGAACCACTTCGTGCGCTGCTCGGCCAGAAAGTGATTCTGCTGCCGTGACCTGCGAGCGGACACGGTGGCGATGACAGTGAGCGCCGGGCGCGGGAGCGACCGCGGTCACACCCCCCGACCGCGGCGAGGCAGGCCTGCCCCGGCGCTCGACTCCTGGAGGTGCAAGTTGCGGAAGCTGGTGCAGGCGCGCTGCGGGCAGCCGTGGTTCGAATCGTGGATCGACGGGATTCGAGGGCGGCGTTAGCGCTGGCGCGCGAGCCGTGACAGCGTGACCGCGACGCGCTTCGCCTGGACGGCGAGCGTCCCGAGCCGCGCGGTCTCGAGCACGGTGTGGCCGCCGCTCCCCTTCAAACCCATGGCATCGATGACCATCGGCACCGTGCCGGCGAGGAACGAGACGTCGGCGGCACCCGCGCGCGCGGGATCCACGGGCGTGAGCGCGCCATAGCCGAGGTCGTGGCTCGCGCGGTCGACCAT
>DATLUU010000304.1:0-2188 GCA_035577885.1 Verrucomicrobiia bacterium | reverse complement strand
CCTCCGGCCCCGGGCGGTGTCACCGTGACGGTCGCGGTGAGTGCCACGCTGGCGCCGAACGTGGATGGGTTCGGTGCGCTCGCGAGCGCCGTCGCCGTGCTCGCCTGGTCGACCGTGTGCGCGTGCGCCGCGGACGCGCTGCCGTTGAAGCTGGCGTTGCCCGCGTAGACCGCGGTGAGCGAGTGTGGCCCGAGGCCGAGCGACGAGGTGTTGATCGAGGCCGATCCCGCGGTCACCGTCGCCGTGCCGAGCGAGGTGACGCCGTCGAAGAACTCGATGGAGCCTGCGGGGCTTCCACTACCCGGCGGATTCGCCGTGACCGTGGCCGAGATCGCCACGCTCTCACCCACCACCGAGGGGTTGGGCGAGGTCGAGACGGCGGTCGTGGTGGCGGCGGGGTTCACGGTGTGGCTGTGCGCGGCTGATGTGCTGCCGCTGAAGCTCGCGTCGCCCGAGGAGACGGCGGTGAGCGACCGGGCACCCACCGCGAGCGCCGCGGTGTTCATCACGGCCGAGCCGGCGACGACCGGCGACGAGCCGAGCGACGTGACCCCATCAAAGAACTCGACGGTGCCGCTCGGGGCGCCGGCCCCGGGCGGGCTCACGGAGACCGTCGCCGTGAGCGCGACGCTCTCGCCCACGACCGACGGGTTCGGCGACGACGTGAGCGCGGTCGACGTGGCCGCCGGGTTCACGGTGTGTGCGTGCGCCGCCGACGTGCTGCCAGCGGTGAGCGCGCTCCCTCCGTAGACCGCGGTGAGCGACCGAGCGCCCACCGGGAGCGACGACATGCCGATCGACGCGGTGCCGCCCGAGACCGGCGCGGTGCCGAGCGACGTGGCGCCGTCGAAGAACTCGACGGTGCCGCTCGCCGAGGCCGGCGTCACGGTGGCCGTGAGCGTCACGGACTGGCCCACGACGGAGGGATTCGGCGCGCTCGCGAGCGACGTGCTCGACGTGCCCTGGAGCGTGAACACCGCGTCGCTCGCATCGCTCGCGGTGTTGGCGTGGATGTCCGCCGCCGTGGCGCGCACCAGCGCGGTGGTGCTCGGGTTGCTCGGCACCGTCCACGCGAACGTGCCGGAGTTCGCGACACCGCTCGCGACCGGGAGCCAGCTCGAGCCGTTGTTCACCGAGTACTCGAGCACGATGCTGTTGGCGGCGATGCCCTCGGCATCGGTCGCGGTCCAGGTGATGGCGTGAGACGAGCCGGCGAGCCAGCTCTCGCCGCCGTTCGGCGACGTCACCGCGACGCTCGGCACCGAGCGGTCGATCGACACGCTGGCGGCGGTGCCGATCGCGGAGGTGAGCGGGTTGTTCGAGCAGTCGCGCAGCGTCAACGAGGTGATGGTCACGGTGCCCGTGCCGCTCGTGAGCGTGGAGCCCACGGCGAGCGAGAACAGCGTGCCGCTAGTGGCGCTCGAGCCACAGGGCGTGCCCAGCGTGACGCCGTCCACCGTGTAGCTGCCACCGCCGTTGTCCACCACCTGGAACGTGGTGTTGGCGCCGCTCGCCGACAGGAACCCGCCCTCGGAGAACGCGCCCGAGGTGGCGGTAAGGCCGGAGAGCTGGAGCGTGACCGAGTAGCCGAGGATCGGCGTCGTCACCCCGCGGGTGAGCGTGACCGGCACGGTGGCGTTCGCCACCGTGGTCACGAACGTGCCCGGCGAGACGGCGTTGACCGTGGCGTTCGGGTCGGCGACGAAGCTGGCGCTGATGGTGTGGTCGGCGCCCACGTTCGTGAACGGATACGACGTCACCGCGCCCACGCTGCCGCCGTCCACGAGCACGTCCTGCACGAGGTAGCCGGCGTTCGGCGTGATCGTGAACGCCTGGCTGCCGCCGTTCGCCACGGACACCGCGCCGCTCGGCGAGATGCTGCCGTTGGCGCCGGCCGAGGCGGTGATCGTGTACGTCGCGGGCTCACCGATCGCGAAGTCGCTGAATGCGGCGAGCCCGGTGGCCTGCGTCGAGGTGGCGGTCCGCGTGCCCACGGTGGGCTTGCTCCACGTTCCGCTGGTGTTCTTCGCCACCACGAACTTGTTCGGGTCGCCCGCGCCCAGGATGTCCCCGGGGACGAAGTTGAGCGTCGCGTCGTAGGTCGTGAACGCGACGCCGCTGTTCGTGAGCGTCCACGACCGGCTCACGTACTTGCTCGCGCTCAGGTTGGACGGTGCCGGCGGTGACG